>NZ_JAGPYA010000025.1:0-94594 GCF_018070245.1 Micromonospora sp. M61
CCACCGGTCACCACCGACGGCAGATACCGCGATAGCGCATCCCACTCGACGTCAGACAACTCGTAGCGACGACCCACGCCCTACATCATCCGACAACAAAAATCCTTTGAAGACACCGCCTAGGCCCCAGAAGTCGACGGGCCGGAAGATCCAGCCGAGACCGCCGGGGGCACCCGGGACAGGGCCGGAACGGCCGATGCCGCGCGCCGGTGAGCCCGCGCCGGCGAACCGACGGGCGGGGCGGGATGTCGGCCGGGCCCGCAACGGGTACGGTTGCGGGAAGGCTCCGACGTTCGGGGTCGGCGCGGTCCGCCGCGACCGGCTGCCCAACGGCGGGCGCGAGGTATCCCTCAGGGGGAGGTGCGATGATCCTGCTACGCCGGGTGATCGGTGACGCACTGCGGGCGCGCCGGCAAGGCCAGCAGCGCACGCTGCGTGAGGTCTCCACCGCCGCCAACGTCAGCCTCGGTTACCTCTCCGAGATCGAGCGGGGGCACAAGGAGCCGTCCAGCGAGCTGCTCGCCGCGATCTGCGACGCCCTCGGCGCGCGCCTGTCCGAGCTGCTGCGTGAGGTGAGCGACACCGTGGCGCTCGCCGAGCAGATGCCCGGGGTGCTCGTCTCGATGCAGGAGGAGCAGGCCGATTCCTCGGCCGCGTCCAAGAGCACCAACCGGGGTGTGCGTCAGGTCACCTCCGATGGCAAGGTCGCCGTGTCGGTCCGTCAGGATTCGCCGCTCAAGGCCACGCTGCGCAGTGCCCGCGTCCGCCCGAACGAGCGCGATCGGGACGTGGTCTGCGCGGCCTGAGCCCGTCCTTCCGGTTGACCATGGGCGGGCTGGCCCCGGCCGCGTAGGGTGGCCCGCAGGAGCTGCCGGTGCCGTCGACCGCCCCGTACGGATGCCTCGTTGGCGTTCGGCTGGGACGATGGAGACCGGCCGGTCGTGGTCGGTCGGTCCATCCGGCCCGGCTGTGGTGGAGCGACGCTACTGAGGGGATACCGCGGAGATGGCGAACCCGTTCGTCAAGGGTTGGAACTACCTGATGGCGCTCTTCGGTGCGAAGATCGACGAGCACGCCGATCCCAAGGTGCAGATCCAGCAGGCCATCGAGGATGCCCAGCGGCAGCACCAGGCGCTGGTCCAGCAGGCCGCCGCCGTGATCGGCAACCAGCGTCAGCTGGAGATGAAGCTGTCCCGGCAGATGTCTGAGGTCGAGCGGTTGCAGGGCAACGCCCGACAGGCCTTGGTGCTGTCCGACCAGGCCCGGGCCAAGGGTGACGAGGCCGAGGCTGTGCGGTTCGAGCAGTCGGCGCAGACCCTGGCCACCCAGTTGGTCTCCTCCGAGCAGGCCACCGAAGACCTCAAGACCCTGCACGACCAGGCGTTGGGTGCCGCAGCCCAGGCCCGCCGTGCGGTCGAGAACAACTCGATGATCCTCCAGCAGAAGCTCGCCGAGCGCACCAAGCTGCTCAGCCAGCTGGAGCAGGCCAAGATGCAGGAGACGGTGGCCCGCTCGCTGGAGTCGATGTCGTCGTTGACCGCGCCCACCAACACCCCGTCGCTGGACGAGGTGCGCGACCGCATCGAGCGGCGCTACGCCAACGCGATGGGCCGCGCCGAGCTGGCCGGCAACTCCGTCGAGGGCCGGATGTTGGAGATCCAGAAGTCAACCATCGACTCGGCCGGCTCCGCCCGGCTGGAGCAGATCCGATCCAGCATGGCGGGGGAGCAGCTCGGCGGCGCGTCGCAGCGACCGGCCGTGCCGCAGGGCGAGAAGGCCGGCCCGGCCACCGACCCGACGGCCGCCGCCCGGCTGGACGAGCTGCGCGCCAGCATGGCTCGCGAGCGCGGCACCGGCGACCCGACCGCCGCCGGCTGAACGACCGGACCGAGGGGGTCAGGGTGGCAGCAGACGAGCGGACTCGATACTTCCGGAGGCTGGACCGGCTTCGCCGCTCCGCCCGGCGGTGGAGCGTGCTGGCCGGTGGGCTCGGCGGCGCGGCGGCGGTGCTGACCCCGTACGCCGGCCTTGGTCTGCCCGACGCGGCCTGGGCCGGCGCCGCGGGCAGCGCGGTGGCGCTCGCCGCCTGGCGGTGGATCGACGCGCGCGCCCTGGCCGCCCAGCCAGCGCCTCCCGCACTCGACCCGGCCGAGGCCGCGGCCCGGTCGCGGGCCCGGTTGATCGCCGCCGTCGAGCGGCTGCCGGTCGGCCCGGGCGTGCTGGCCGAGGTTCGCCGGGTCCGCTCCCGGATCGCCCTGCGCGGCACCAGCGCGGGCGAGCAGTGGGCCCGACTGGATCGGGCGGCACTCACCCTGGCCGGGATGGCCCCCCGACTCACCGGGCTGGCCGGGCCGGCCGTGCAGGAGGCCGCCACCGCCGATGCTTCGCTGCGCGACCTGGCCGCACGGGTGGCCAGCGTCGAACGTGCGCTGCGGCTGGCCCCGGCCGACGCCCGGGCGCCGCTGGCCGAGGCGCACGCCGTGCTGACCGGCCAACTGGAGAGCGGGGTCGCGGCCTACGAGCGGCTGGTGGTCGCTGCCGCCGGCTACCTGGCCGAGGACGCCCGACCGGAGGCCGCCCACCCGGCCGCCGACCGGCTCACCGAGGCGACCGACCTGCTGCACGGCGTCGCCGGCGCCCTGGCCGAGCTGCGCGCCGTCGGCACGCCGCTGCGCGCACCGACCCGCTGAGAGCAGCGCCGACCGCCGGCCCGTCGGGCCCCTCACGGTGGCGTCGTGACCAGCACCAGGCCGGTGTACGGCGAATTGCCCACGACGTTGAACGACCGGATCCGGTAGTGGTAGGTCACGCCCCGGGCCAGCCCGGTGTTGGTGAAGCCTCGACCGGTCACGGTGAAGGTGGCGACCTCCCGGTCGAATGCCGGGTCGAGTGCCCGCTGCACGATGAACCCGGACCCGGGGCCGGTGGGTGTGCTCGCCGCCCAGGCCAGGATCACCGTCGCCGTGTCCGGCCCGGGAGCGCTGGCCGTGGCGCTCACCCCGCTGGGGGTGCCGGGTGCGGGTGGGCAGCTCACCGTGGCGACTGTCGACCAGGCCGAGGCGGCGCCCAGGTAGGTGGTCCGAACCCGGTAGTAGTACGTGGTGTCCGGTGCGACGGTGACGTCCAGGTGGTTGTCGCTGACCCCGATCGCCGTGGTGCCCGGGCCGCTGGTGAACGTCGGGTTGGTCGCCCGTTGCACGTCGATGCCGGTGGCGAACGACCGGTTCGACCAGCGCAGCGCCACCCGCAGCGGCGCGGCTGGCGGCAGGGCCGCGACCAGGCCGCTCGGTGCCGCCAGGTGCACCGAGGCGGGCACCCCGTTCGACCAGGACGAGTAGCTGACGGCGTTCTCCGCCCGGATCCGGTAGTGGTACGTCACCCCGGGGGTGACTGTCGCGTCCGTGTACCGGGTGGCGGCGGCCGCGACGGTGATCGTGGTGACCTCGCCGCCGAAGGTCGCGTCGGTGGCCCGTTGCAGCAGGTGGCTGGTGGCAGGTGGGCGCCCGCCGTTGCTGGTCCAGGCCAGGACGATCGCGGGTAGCGCGGTGGCCGAGCCGGGCGCCGGTGTGGCGGTCAGCCCGGTCGGTGCCTTCGGCGCCACCCGCAGCACCAGCGGCCGGGTCATCCCACCGTCGCGGTGGCCGGCGAGGTGGCTGTGCCAGCGGTACTCCCAGCCCAGGTTGACCAGTTGGTTGACCACCGTGGCGGGCCGCCCGTCCGCGGGGCTGACCGGCGTCGACCCGGTGCGCGCCCCGGCCGGGAGGCCCGGGTTGAGCAGCCGGACGCTGTCGCCCAGCTTGAACGGCAGCACCGGGGCGACCGGGCGCAACGCCACCACGACGTCCTCCCGCGGGTTGACCCGGACGACGTCCTTCCAGCCCAGCTCCGTGCCGTGCGGCGGCCGCAGCGTGCCGTCCCAGCCGACCCGGTTGACCACCTGCACGTCGCAGCCGCCGAAGTGCAGCGGCTCGGTCTGCCGGACGTTGCCACTGATCCGCCAGAGTTGGGTGCCATCGGTCGGGGTGCCCACCGGTACGGCGGGATCGGTGGCGAAGAGCACCTCGGTCACCGGATCGGTCGGGCCCAGCGGCAACGTCGTCGGGTTGAGCGGCCCGGCGTGCGGGTGCCCGACGCCGAGCCGGCCGGCCCACCGGCCGTGTTCCGGCTCGAAGACCTGCTGGGCGGCCTTGACCGCGATCGGCAGGGTCACCGGGCCGGCACCGCCCGCCGGGGTGAACGTCACAGTGGTGGCGTGCACCGGCACCGCCGTCTCCGACGTTGTGCGGGTGCCGAACGCCGGGTCGTACGCCGGCTGCGGCACGATCGGCGGGCGTTGGCTGGCCGCGTACGCCAGGGGCAGCCTCTCCCGTAGCCGGGCCAGGTCGTACGGCGGCGCGGGTGTCCCGGTGACCCGGAACTGGAGCAGGGTGCGGGTGTTCGGGCCGTACCCCGGCTCGGTGGGCGGCGGGCCACCCTCGGCGGTCCGGTCCGCTGCGTCGGTGTGCTGGTCGTAGCGGGGGTCGTAGCCCGGCAGCGGAGCGGGGGCGTCGTTGTACAGGATCAGCGTGCTGCCCGGTGGCACGGCGGAGAAGTCGACCAGCACGTCGGCCCGCTCACCCGGGGCGAGCAGCAGGGTGTGCCCGTCGACGTTCAGCACTGTCGGGTCGAGCCGGTCGTACCGGTAGCCGATCGGCCGGTTCGGCAGCACCACCGGGGCGGGCAGCAGCCCGGCCTCGTTGCCGATCTGGATGAACTCGGGCCCGGCCGTGCGCGGGTCCGGCACGCCGCCGTCGCGTCCGTCGGTCGGCCACCCGGCCGGTCGGTCCGCGGCCCGCACGGCGGGCACCATCGGCACCTCGCCGGCGTCGGCGTCGGCGAGCGCGCCGTCGGCCGTCCACATCGCCGCGTCGGAGCAGGCGCGGTAGAGCTGGAGGTTGAGGCTGCGGTCCAGGCAGGCGTTGAGGATCCGGAACCGGTACGCGCGCGGCCGAACCTCCAGGTACGGGTAGGCGACGCCGTTGACGAGCGGGGTGTCGCCGTACGCCTCGGGGACCGCCGACGGGTGCGGCAGCCCCGGGCTCAGCGGCGGTTCGTCCGGCGCGTCCACCGGGTCGTGGTGCGGGTTCGGGGCCCACCCGTCGGTGCGGGTGCCGCCCGGGGTGGGGTTGCGCGACCAGGGGCCGTAGTCCCACCGGCCGGTGGGGTTGCGTCCGCCGGACCGGTACGGGTTCTGCCGCGGCTGGTACACGTGGGGATGCCAGAGGCTTCCCCGGGCACCCCAGCGTTCCCGGTCCCAGGTCGGGTCCTCGGCGGCGAGTTGGGTGTCGTCCGGCACGAACGTCTTGTCCTCGATCACCAGCGGCAGTTGGTCGGCCGGCAGCACGTCGTCGGCGACGAGCTGGTCCTCGGCCGGGTCGGTGAGCAGGTAGAGCGCGAGCTGACCGCCGTAGACGGTGAGCCGGGCCAGGCCGAGGGTGTTGTCGTGCAACCACAGCAGCCGGCCGCTCTGCTCGTTCGGGTAGTAGAGGGTGGTGGCCCCGGCACCCGGCGCCGGCATGTCCGGCACGGGCGTCACGCCCGCCCCGGTCGGGTACGGGGTGATCTCCCCGGCCGGAGTGATCCACTGCCCCGGGTTGCCCGCGCTGGTCCAGCCGGTCTGCGCCCCGGCCAGGTGCAGCACCGCCCGGTTCTGCGGGTACGGGGCCGGCCCGTCCAGCGGGCCGGGACCGGCACCCTCCATCGTGTCGTCCACGGGCAGGAACAACTCGCCGGCCCGGCCGGTGGGGAGCTGGTTGATGAACTTCATCCGGACCGGTCGACCCCGGCGGGCGAGGATCATCGGGCCGAGGTGCCAGGGCCGTTCGGGGGGTGCCACCGTGTTGTGGCCCGTCTCGTCGGTGCCCAGGTTGAGCTGCCGGTAGCCGCGCAGCCGGGTGGCCGGCAGGTCCCGGTGCAGCCGCTGCGCGTACTCCTGGAGGCCGATCTCGTAGTAGTCGCATCCCGGGTAGCTGATGGTGTCCGGGGCTGCCACCGGCAGGTGGCTGCCGAGGTCGGTGCGGCTCTGCTGGCCCGGAACGGGCAGCGGGTCGACGAACTTGCGCAGCCCGCTGCCCGGCACCACCCGCCCTGCGGGGTCACGCGCCGGGCGGGGACTGTGGGCGAAGTTCGGCACGGCACCGAAGCTGCGCGGCACCACGGCCGGGTCCAGACTCGGTGCCGGCGTGGTCTCCTCGGCGGTACGCGCGGCCGGCACGGACGCCGTCCGGCCGTTGGTCTGGCGGGTGGTCCGCTCGAAGAAGGTGGAGCGGAGCCTGCGGAACATCGCCATGACTCTCCCCGGGGTCGGGGCGCGACGTCCGCCACCCCGGCGTGGCGGACCTCGGCACTGTGCTGACGGTCGGTGAGGGTTCAACCGCAGCATGCGACTTCGGCGGCCGGATAGGAATTACCCAATCGTCCGTTTCTGGCGTGGCGTTGGTGAATGGCCGGCCTGGTCAGCCGGTTTCAGGCCGGTCCGGGTGCTCGGGTTGGCAGACCGGACACCAGTAGGTGACCCGTTCGCCCAGCTCCTCCTTGCGGATCGCGGTGCCGCAGCGGCGGCACGGCTGGGCGCGGCGGCCGTACACGTAGCTGGTCTGCCCCCGGTGCAGGGAGCCGGTGCTGCTCTGCGTCCACCGTCCCCGGTTGGCCGCGAGCAACCGTTGCGCGAGGGCCACCATGCCGGGCAGGTCCGGCACCGCGCCGACCGGCGTCCACGGCGACACACCCCGCAGGAACAGCACCTCGCACTTGTAGAGATTGCCCACTCCGGCCAGGTTGCGCTGGTCGAGCAGCGCCTCACCGATGGTCTGCTCCGGGTGGTCGGCGAGCCGGCGGACCGCCTCGGCCGGGTCCCAGTCCGGCCCGAGCAGATCGGGGCCGAGGTGGCCGACCAGTCGGTCCTCCTCGGCGGTCGGCAGCAGGGTCATCTCGTGCAGGTGGTAGCCGACCGCGACAGCGCCGGGGCTGTGCAGCACCACCCGGATCAGGTGCGCGGGCCGTCCGCCCCACCGTTCCCCCGGGGCGTACGCCCGCCAGGCGCCGTCCATCCGCAGGTGCGAGTGCAGGGTCCAGAGGGCGTCGGGCGCGGGTCGCCCTGCGGGACTCCTGTCGGGGGCGCTGAGGCGCAGCAGCAGGTGCTTGCCCCGGCTGGCCGACTCGCGCACGGTCCAGCCGCTGAGATCGGTGGTCGCCAGTTGCGGCACCCGGAAGTCACTTTTGGTGATCCGCGCGCCGGCCAACGCGCGGTGCAGCACGCGCGCGGTGTTCCAGACGGTGTCGCCTTCGGGCACCCTGCCATCCTCCCTCTTTTGAGCAATATTCGCATGTGTCGCTATTTGTACACAGCTTCCTCATGATCTCCCGACATGCGAAGGTCAGGGGGTTCTGAGGAGAATGCCCATGACGCGACCTCGTTGTCGTATTCCATCCGTCGCCCTCGTCGCCACTCTCTCCCTGTTGCTCGCCGCCGCGTTCCTGCCCGCCACCAGCGCAGACCGGGCCACACCCGTCGCCGGCAGTCCGATCATCCTCACCGCCGGGGCGCCCGGTGGCGAACGGTGGGACGTCGATGTCTCGGTCGTCGACCGCGACGACGTCAACGTCCGCCGCACCTCTGCCGGGCTGCGACTGCGGGAGGCCAGGGCCACCGGCCACCGCGCCCGAAGCCCACACAGCGCAGTCGCCGAAGGCATGCTGCTGACCACGCCCCGCACCCTGGCCCGACCGGCCACCCGGGTCCGCGCCGAGATCAGCGCCTCGGTCCCCGGTGGGGCGACAGTGGAGGCGCAGGTCCGCGGCTGGCGGACCGCCGGCTGGACGGAGTGGCAGGCCGCCACCGGCGGTGCGGTCTTCGACCGGCCGGTCACCCGGGTGCAGACCCGGGTGGTGCTGACCGCGCCCAACGGCGGGGCCACCGCGACCGTGAGCGGCGTGCGGCTCACCGCCGACGCGACAGCCGCCGTCTCCGCCGCCACGCCCGGCCGCACCTACCGGGTGTACGCCACCCGTATCGGGTTGGTCGGCGAGGTGACCGCCAACGGCCGTACCGTGCAACCCCGGGACCACTTCGTGGCACTCCCGTCGCGGCGCGGTCTCTCCCCACTCAACACCGGCGACTACACAGTGCGGGTCTGCACGACCAGCGGCGCCCGCTGCGAGTACGCCCCGGTCTGGGACGTCGGTCCGTGGAACACCCGCGACGACTACTGGAACCCCTCGTCGGTGCGGGAGAACTGGAAGAACCTGCCGCAGGGCCGGCCCGAGGCGCAGGCCGCGTACCAGTCCGGCTACAACGGCGGGCGGGACCAGTTCGGGCGTACGGTGCTCAACCCGGCTGGCATCGACCTGGCCGACGGCACCTTCTGGGACGGCCTGCGGTTGACCACGAACGCCTGGGTGGACGTCGCCTACCTGTGGACCGGCGGCGGGCCGCGTGGCGTGGTCGGTGACGGCCCGCTCAACATCCGCTCCGGGGCCAGCACGTCGTACGCGACCCGTGGTCTCGCCGCCCGGCTGGCCCACGTGCCGATCCAGTGCTACGTCACCGGTCAGTCGGTGGCCGGCCCGTACCGCACCACCACCCGCTGGAACCGCCTGACCACCGGCCAGTACGTCAGCCACGCCTACATTTCGAGCGTGTACGGCGGCAGCGTGCCGGTCTGCTGACCCGTGCCCGCCCCGTCGAGTGCTGCGTCAGGGGCGCTCGTCGGGGCGGGCCTGGCGCACCATGTCCTGGTAGCGCGGGTGGCTGGCACCGTAGACGGCGTAGTTGAGTCGAGCGTGCGAGAGGCTCAGGTCGCCGTTGGGGCCACCCCGGACGGCGTCGGCGTCCGCGTCGGTCTGGCCGTCGTCGGTCCAGAAACAGACCGGGCAGGTCCCCCCGCCGGTCCGGGATGCACAGCAGGGACAACCCACGGGAACCACTTGTTCACCCACCGGGGCAGCATTCCACAGTCGAACATCGGCCCGATACCCGCAGGAGGTCCCTCGGGAGACACCCCGGGGAGGCCCACCGTGGGCTAACGCCCGGCGTCGGGCCGCCACTCGTACGGGCCGCCCCACTCGCGCTCGTGCAGCGCGTCGACCGCCGTCCGCTCGTCGGGTCGGATCGCCCGTACCTCGAACCCACCCACGCCCCGGCCTCCGCTCGTCGCCGTCGCCGCCCTGCCGGCCGGGATCGTACCCGCGTCGAGTGGTCCAGCGGTGGGTGGCGGATACGGGACAGCGCAGTGACCGACCGGCCCCTCCCGTCGCCGGAAGCCGTTGGGCAGACTGCCCTGGTGACAATTCGGAGCCTGCCCGCCGTCGGAGCCCTGCTGGTCGCCGTTGCCCTCACCGCCGGTTGCGGCAGTGACGACGACGGCCGGTCGAGCGCAGCCCCATCCGCCTCGTCCGAGGTGACCCCCACCGGCGTTCCGAGCGCGCCGACGTCCCCCACCACGAGCGCGCTGGTCGCCCCGGTGTCACCTTCCGCCGGGGCGCAGGGTCCGACCCAGCGCCGACCGGCCAGCCCGCCACCGGTGGTGCTGCCAAAACGGCCGGCCAGTGCGCCCGGTGCGAAGCAGGTCGTCGACGCCTTCCGGGCCGCTGGCCTGAAGGTACCGCGCCCGAAGGATCGTTCCGTCGACTGTGGCCCGGATGGCCTCGGTCTGGGCTGCTCCGAGCTGATCGCCACCGACGCGGTCACGGTCTACGTGTTCCCGGACGACACCAGTGCCAGTGACATCGCGGAAACCTGGGGCGGCCAGTCGTACCAGCGTGGCGCGGTGGTGCTGAACTATCTGGAGGCGAAGACCCCGGCGGCTGACCGCCCGCGCTACGAGAAGGTGCTCGACGGCCTGCGCTGAGCACCGGGCCTGGCGTCGGCGCGGCCGGGGCATGTCGCTCTTCTCGGTGTGATGCCTGTGAGTCATCTTGATGACTCACAGGCATCAGGGTCTGTGTGGCATCGCCCGACAAGCGCCGAGCGGGCGGTCGGGCGCGGCCGGGCGGGCTGGCGGGTCAGCCGCGCAGGCGGAGGCCGCGGGGGGTGGCCCGGAAACCGGCGGCGGTCAGCGCGTCGCGCAGCGGTGAGGAGTGCACCGCCTCGCCGTCGGCCCGCTCCACCGACATCGCGCCCAACGCCCCGGAGTGAACGGCGTCGGCGAGCGCCTTGCCGGCCGCGGCCAGGGTGTCGGTGTCGTCGCTGAAG
This sequence comes from Micromonospora sp. M61, assembly GCF_018070245.1. Classification (NCBI taxonomy): domain Bacteria; kingdom Bacillati; phylum Actinomycetota; class Actinomycetes; order Micromonosporales; family Micromonosporaceae; genus Micromonospora; species Micromonospora sp. M61. Next base: position 10,232 of record NZ_JAGPYA010000025.1, read on the forward strand.
GAGAGCAGCGTGCGGCCGCCGCGTTCGACGTAGAGGACGAGGTCGCCAGCAACCTGCACCACCAGCGCACCGGCCTTGCGGCCGGCCCGGTGCCCGGTCGCCGGGGCGGCCCCGTCGCCGGAGTCGAGCACCCGTTCCGGCCAGGGCAGCGCCGCGCCGTACGGGTTGGCGGGGTCGGTGGCCGCGAGCACCGTGGCTGGGGTGCCCCGGCCCCGGGCACCGTCGGCGGGCTCTGCCAAGGCGCGCAGCCGGTCCACCGCGCCGGGCACCGCGAACTGCGCCGCGCCCAACCCTTCGACGAAGTAACCCCGACGGGCCGCGCCACGCTCCTCCAACGCCGACAGCACCGGGTAGACCGCCGAGAAGCCGCCGACCACCTGCTCGGCCATCACCGCGCCGCGGGTGACCACCCCGTGCCGCTCCAGCAGGACGTCGGCGAGCGCGGCGGCACGTCGCGTCGGGTCGACGTCCCGTTCCGGGAGGCGTGACCAGCGACCGGCGACGGTCGGCGGACCACCCCGGGTGGGCAGCGCCACCCGACCGGGCCGCCGGTAACGGGTGCGCGGCGCGGAGGGCCGCGAGCGGTGTGCCCCGCCCGCACCGAGCACCGCGCGCAGCGGCGCCAGGGTGTCGTTGGTGAGGTGCCCGGCCCACACCAGATCCCAGATCACTGTGGTCAACGCCGCGTCGTCGGTCGAGCCGACCCGGTCGGCCAGCGGCCGGAAGAACAGCGCCTGCCCGTCGCCGAGCGCGTCGAGCACCGCGTCGTGCAGCGGAGTGCGGGTCAGCGCCTCGTCGGGCGGCGGGAGCAGCAGCGGTGCGGCGTCCGCGTACGCGAGGGTGACCCAACCGTCGCCGCCGGAGATCGCTCCCGACCCGGCCCAGAGAACCTCCCCGCTGGCGCACAGCTCGTCGAGCTGGGCAGGGGAGTAGTCGGCGACCCGACCGGGCAGCACCAACCGCTCCAGGGCGGACGCCGGCACCGCAGCGCCCTGCAACTGCTCCACCGTCGCGGCGAGCGCCTCCACACCTCGGGCGGACGAGCCGACCTGCTGCCAGCGGGGCAGGAACGCGGCCAGCGCCCGGGGTGGCACCGGCTCAATCTCCCGGCGCAGCGCCGCGAGCGAGCGGCGGCGCAGCATCCGCAGCACCTCGGCGTCGCACCACTGAGCGCCGGCCGAATCCGGGGTGAACTCACCGGAGACCACCCGCCCGGTGGCACCGAGCCGACGCAGCGCCTGCTCGACGACGAACACGCCCAACCCGAAGCGGGCCGCGCAGCTGGCCGCGGCGAACGGCCCGTGGGTGCGGGCGTAGCGGGCTACCAGGTCACCGAGCGGATCGGCCACCGGGGCGAGGTATGCCTCGGCTACCCCGACCGGCAACGCCACGCCGAGGGCGTCGCGCAGACGGGCGGCGTCCTCGACACCCACCCAGCGCTGTTCGCCGGCGATGCGGACCCGCAGCACGCGGCGGGTCGCCTCCAGCTCGGTCAGCCAGGCCTCCGGCACACCCCGCTCGGTCAACTCGGCGTCGCTCAGGTCGCCGAGCACCCGCAGCAGCTCGACGACGTCCTCCGCATCGCGGGGGCGGCGCTGCTCGGTCAGCCAGCGCAGCTGCCGATCGGTCTCGGTGAGCACGGCCGGGTCGAGCAACTCGCGCAGGTCGACCCGGCCCAGCAGCTCACCGAGGAGGGTGGAATCCAGGGCGAGCGCGGCGGCGCGACGCTCGGCGAGCGGCGCGTCGCCCTCGTAGAGGAACGCGCCGACGTAGCCGAAGAGCAGCGACCGGGCGAACGGCGACGGCGCGCTGGTCTCGACCTCGACCAGCCGCACCTTGCGGGTGGCCAGGTCGCGCATCAGGCCGGCCAGCGCCGGCTGGTCGAAGACGTCCTGGAGGCACTCCCGGGCAGCCTCCAGGGTGACCGGGAAGTCCGCGTACTCGCGGGCGACGTCGAGCAGTTGCGCGGCGCGTTGGCGCTGCTGCCAGAGCGGCTGGCGGCGGCGCGGGTCGCGGCGGGGCAGCAGCAGCGACCGGGCGGCGCACTCCCGGAAGCGGGCGGCGAAGAGCGCGGAGGTGCCGACCGACTCCTCCACGAGCTGGGTGATCTCGTCGGGCTCGAAGACCACCACGTCGGCGCCGGGCGGCTCGTCCGCGGTGTCCGGAAGTCGGACCACGATGCCGTCGTCGGAGGGCATCACCTGGGCGTCCACCCCGTACCGTTCGGCGAGCCGGCGGCCCACGGCGAGCGCCCACGGCCCGTTGACGCGGGCGCCGAGGACGCTGTGCACGGCGAGCCGCCAGTCGCCCAGCTCGTCGCGGAACCGCTCGACCACGACCGTGCGGTCGTCGGGCAGCGAGCGGGTGGCCTCCCGCTGCTCGCGCAGGTAGGCCATCAGGTTGCTGGCGGCCCAGTCGTCCAGACCGCCGTCACGCAGGGCGGCCAGGGCCGCCTCGTCAGTCTGTCGCAGCAGGGTGCGCACCCGGGCGCCGATGGCCCGGCCCAGCTCCACCGGCCGGCCAAGCTGGTCGCCCTTCCAGAACGGCATCCGCGCGGCCTGACCGGGGGCGGGCGAGACCAGCACCCGGTCGGGCGTGATCTCCTCGATGCGCCAGGAGGAGGAGCCGAGCAGGAAGACGTCGCCGACCCGGGACTCGTAGACCATCTCCTCGTCCAGCTCGCCCACCCGGGCGGCCCGCTCGGCGCCGGCCAGGAACACCCCGAACAGGCCCCGGTCGGGAATCGTGCCGCCGCTGGTCACGGCGAGCCGCTGCGCGCCGGGACGGCCGGTGAGCAGGTCGGTGGCCCGGTCCCAGACCAGTCGGGGGCGTAGCTCGGCGAAGGCGGTGGACGGGTAACGGCCGGAGAGCATGTCCAACACGGCGTGCAGCGCGGAGTCGGGCAGCTCGGCGAAGGGCGCGGCCCGGCGGACCAGCACGGCCAGGTCGCCCAGCGGCCACGGCTCCAGTGCCACCATCGCGACGATCTGCTGGGCCAGCACGTCCAGTGGGTTGCGTGGGTAGTGCAGCTCCTCGATCGCGCCGTCGGCCATCCGCTCGGCGACCACCGCGCAGGAGAGCAGGTCGCCGCGGTGCTTGGGGAAGACCACCCCGCGCGAGATCGCGCCCACCTGGTGCCCGGCCCGGCCGACCCGTTGCAGGCCGGAGGCCACGCTGGGCGGCGCCTCGATCTGCACCACCAGGTCGACAGCGCCCATGTCGATGCCCAGCTCCAGGCTGGAGGTGGCCACCACCGCCGGCAACTGGCCGGACTTGAGCGCCTCCTCGATGTGTTTGCGCTCCTCCCGGGAGACGCTGCCGTGGTGGGCGCGAGCGATCACCGGCGCCGCGCCGGTGGCCGCGCCGGACTGGGCCATCACCTCGGCCGGCGGCCGGTTGCGCACCGGACCGGCCGGGTCACCCCACCGCTGCGCGCCACCCGCCGGGTCGTCGCCGGCCGGCAACCCTTCCGGTACGCCGATCGCGCCGTCGTCCGACGCGGCGGCCACCGCCTCGGCGGCCAGCTCGTTGAGCCGGGCGCAGAGGCGCTCGGCGCTGCGGCGCGAGTTGGTGAAGACGATGGTCGAGCGGTGCTGCCCGATGAGGGTGAAGACCCGCTCCTCCACGGCCGGCCAGATCGACGCGCGGCGTGGCCCGAGGCCGCCGAGGTCGTCCTCCGGTTGCTCCTGCTCGTCCAGGCGGGTCATGTCCTCCACCGGGACCTGCACGCTGACCTCGATGGTCTTGGCGGTGGCCGGCTGCACCACGTCGACCGGGCGGGCGCCGCCGAGGAACTGCGCGCAGGCGTCGATCGGGCGGACGGTGGCGGAGAGCCCGATGCGCTGCGCCGGAGCGGGCAGCAGCTCGTCGAGGCGTTCGAGGGAGAGGGCGAGGTGGGCGCCGCGTTTGCTGCCGGCCACCGCGTGCACCTCGTCGACGATCACCGTCTGGACGCCGCGCAGCGAATCGCGCGCCGCGGACGTGAGCAGCAGGAACAACGACTCGGGAGTGGTGATGAGGATGTCCGGTGGGGTGCGGGCGAAGGCGCGCCGCTCGTCGGCCGGGGTGTCGCCGGTGCGCATGCCGACGGTGATGTCGGGCGGTGCGACGCCCAGCCGTGTCGCTGCCTGCCGGATCCCGGCCAGTGGGGCGCGCAGGTTGCGCTCCACGTCGACGGCGAGGGCCTTGAGGGGGCTGACGTAGAGCACGCGACACCGCTGGCGGGCCTCGGCCGGTGCCGGCTCGCGGGCGAGTCGGTCCAGCGACCAGAGGAAGGCCGCGAGCGTCTTGCCCGAGCCGGTGGGTGCCACCACGAGGGCGTTGCGACCGGCTGCGACCGAGCGCCAGGCGCCGGTCTGTGCGGCGGTGGGAGCGGCGAAGGCGGCGTCGAACCAGGCGCGGGTGGCCGGACCGAACCCGGCGAGCACCGCGCCGGCGTCTGCGTCTGCCCCGGTCACCGATCCATCGTGCCCCGCCGGTACGACAACCACGAGCGACCCCGGGGGAATGCGCCCCGAGACTAGCAAAAAGCGTGGAAGGTGCGCTTGATCCGTTAAGTCTCACTTAACTGCTTGCTTGTACGGAGCAACATAAAGTAACTTCACCCGCAACGCGAACCGGGGTGAGGGGATTTGATGGCCGGCGAGCAGCGCACCATCGAACCGGGCACCGACGTGCTGATTCGCAAGGTCGACAGCCACCTTGCCGCACTCCGTGGCGGCCTGCACGGCCCCGAGCTCGACCTTGCCGAACGCCTCGCCCACTGCCTGCGGGAGCTGGTCCTCTGCACCGCCCAGGCGAGCGCCGCCGATCGCGGCCAGGTGCGCGTCGCCGTCCACTACTTCGTGCTGCGCCGGGAGAGCCGAGGCCGGTTGCTGTCGGTGCGCTCACTGGCCGCCGCGGAACGGGTTGTCGACCGGGTCGCGCGTCAGCTCGGCCGCCTCGACCTGCTGGCCGAGCTGCGCCGCGACCGCCCCGCACCCGACGATGCCCAACCCCTGGCCAACACCCTGCTTCACTGACGAATTCTGGCAAAACCGCCCGGAGGGCCACGAACTGGCGTCTGATCGCTGCTAGGCGCCACCGCTGCACGGGCGTCGGCCACCTCGATCGGGAGCGCAGGTGCTGGTACTGCTCGTCCTCCACCTCGTGGCGGCTCTCGCCGCGCCTCTGCTCGTGCGGTGGTGGGGATCCAATGCCTGCTACGCCCTGGCGCTGGCGCCAGCCGCCGCGTTCTGCTGGGCGCTGGCCCGCACCCCGGCTGTCAGCGACGGCGGGGCCGTGGTCGAGACGTACCCGTGGATCGGGCAGTTGGGCCTGGACATCGCGTTGCGGCTCACCACGCTGTCCTGGTTGATGACGCTGCTGATCGGCGGCATCGGTGCGCTGGTGCTGGTCTACAGTGCCCGCTACTTCGACGCCCGCTCGACCGGCCTCGCGCAGTTCGCCGGGGTCCTGGTCGCGTTCGCCGGCGCGATGCTCGTCCTGGTCCTCGCCGACGACCTGCTGCTGCTCTACGTCGGTTGGGAACTGACCACGATCTTCTCGTACCTGCTGATCGGGCACAGCACCGAACGGCGCTCCAGCCGGTGGGCGGCGGCGCAGGCGTTGACCGTCACCACGCTGGGTGGGCTCGCCATGCTGGTCGGGTTCATCATGCTGGGCGAGCACGCCGGCACCTACCGCTGGTCGGGGATCGTCGCCCAGCCACTGCCTGGCGGCGGCTACCTGGTGGGCGCCGTGCTGCTCATCCTGGCCGGTGCGCTGTCCAAGTCGGCGATCCTGCCCTTCAGCTCCTGGCTGCCGGTCGCGATGGCGGCACCCACGCCGGTCAGCGCGTACCTGCACGCCGCCGCCATGGTCAAGGCCGGCGTCTACCTGGTCGGGCTGCTCGCGCCGGCGCTCGCCACTGTCGGTCCGTGGCGACCGGTGGTGCAGATCGCCGGCGTGGCCACCATGCTGCTCGGCGGTTGGGCCGCGTTGCGGCAGACCGATCTGAAGCTGCTGCTGGCGTACGGAACGGTCAGTCAGCTCGGCCTCCTGATCGCGGTGACCGGGTCCGGCACCCCGGACGCCGCTCTGGCCGGCGCGGCGATGTTGCTGGCGCACGCGTTGTTCAAGTCGGCGTTGTTCCTGGTCGTCGGCGTCATCGACCACGGCGCCGGCACCCGTGACCTGCGCGAGCTGTCCGGGCTGCGGCACTGGTCCAGGCCGCTGTTCGTGGTCGCGGTGCTGGCCGCGGCGTCGATGGCCGGTGTGCCGCCGCTGGTCGGCTTCGTGTCCAAGGAGGCGGTGTTCGGGGCGTTCACCGATCAGCCGGTGCTCCTCACCGGCCTGGTCGCCGGGACGGTGCTCACCGTCGCTTACAGCGCCCGCTTCCTCTGGGGCGCGTTCGCCGACCGGCCGGGGGTGGAACCGGTCCAGTCGGAACCCATCGCCGCGTCCCTGCTGGTCCCGCCGGCGGTGCTCGCCGGGGTCGGTCTGCTCGCCGGTCCGGCCGCGGGTGTGCTGGACAAGCTGCTGCGTCCGTACGCCGATCTGCTCGGTGGGGTCGACGCGCACCTGGCGCTGTGGTCCGGGCCGACCCCGGCGCTCGCCCTGTCCGTGGTGGCGCTCGTCGGTGGCGGCCTGCTGTTCGCCGTGCGCGGGCCGTTGGCCCCGGTGCTGGCCCGGCTCCGCTCGCCGGTGGGAGGCAATCAGGGGTACGAGTGGATCGTGGGCCGGTTCGACCGGTTGGCCATCGAGGTCACCGGCGCGACCCAGCGCGGTTCCCTGCCGCAGTATCTGGGCATCATCCTGGTCACCCTCGTGCTGGTGCCCGGCACGGCCATGGTCTCCGCCAGCCCGTGGAGGGCCCGGATCCCGCTCTGGGACAACCTGCTGCAACCGGTGGTCGTCCTGGTGATCGCGGTCGCCGCGGTGCTGGCGGTCGGTGCCCGCCGTCGCCTGACCGCGATGCTGCTGGTGGGGATGACCGGCTACGGCACCGCGATGCTGTTCGTCCTGCACGGCGCGCCCGACCTGGCGCTCACCCAGTTCCTGGTGGAGACCGCGACGATAGCGGTCTTCGTGCTGGTGCTGCGGCGCCTGCCGGAGCGTTTCTCGGCCCGTCCGTTGCGGCGGACCCGCTGGGTTCGTCGGGCGATCGGGGTGGCGGTGGGTGTGGTGGCCGCCGGGCTGGCCCTCACGGCCGTCGGCGCCCGCCGGGCACCGGACATCAGTGCCGCCTTCCCGGACCTGGCGGTGCTGGAGGGGTACGGCCGCAACGTGGTCAACGTGACACTGGTCGACATCCGGGCCTGGGACACCATGGGCGAGCTGTCGGTGCTGGTGGTGGCCGCGACCGGGGTGGCCAGCCTGATCTTCGAGCGGTCCCGGACCGGGCCGCGGCCGCGCCGACCGGAGTCCGATCAGCGGGTGGACGAACCCGGCCGGCCGGTGTGGCTGCGCGGCGGTCCCACCCTCTACGAGGAGCGCCGCTCGATCGTGTTGGAGGTGGTCATCCGGCTGATCTTCCACACCGTGGTGCTGTTCTCCCTCTTCCTGCTGTTCTCCGGGCACAACGCGCCGGGCGGTGGCTTCGCCGGCGGTCTGGTGGCGGGTCTCGCCCTGGTGGTCCGCTATCTGGCCGGCGGTCGGTACGAGCTGACCGAGGCGGCGCCGGTCGGCGCCGGTCCGATCCTCGGCGCCGGCCTGGCCATGGCGGTGGGCAGCGGAGTGGTGGCGCTGCTGGTCGGCGGGTCGGTGCTGGAGAGCGCCAAGGTCGACCGGTCCCTGCCGCTGATCGGGGACGTCCACCTGGTCACGTCGCTCTTCTTCGACATCGGTGTCTACCTGGTCGTGATCGGGTTGGTGCTGGACATCCTGCGCAGCCTCGGCGCCGAGGTGGACCGGCACATCGAGGCCACCGGAACGGCCACCGGCGGCCTGGCCGTCGACAAGGGGGACCGGGCATGACGGAGAGCGGTGCGGGACCGACGCTGGTGCTGGTGCTGGCCGTCGCGGTGCTGGTCGGGTGCGGGGTGATCCTGCTGTTGGAGCGCAGCCTGACCCGGATCCTGCTCGGGGTGATCCTGATCGGCAACGGGGTGAACCTGTTGATCCTGCTGGGTGGGCGCTCGGGTGGGGCGCCGATCGTCGGCACCGGTGCGGTGGGGCAGATGAGTGATCCGCTGCCGCAGGCGATGGTGTTGACCGCCATCGTGATCACCTTCGGGTTCACCGCGTTCCTGCTCGCGGTGGCGTACCGCAGCTGGTATCTCACCGGCGACGACGAGGTGCCCGACGACCTGGAGGACCGGCAGATCATCCGCCGGGCGGGCCGGAACGAGGCGGGCGCCGTCGACCACGGTGGAGAGGGCCCGGACGCCGATCCGGAGCAGGTCGATCCCGAGCCCGCCCGCCGTCGGCTCCGACGGGGGAAGGAGTCGTGATGAGCGCGTTGGTGCCGCTGCCGGTGGTGGTGCCACTGCTCGGTGCGGCGCTGACCCTGCTGCTGGCCGGGAAGCCCCGACTCCAGCGCGCGATCAGCGTGTTCTGCCTGGGCGGCACTCTCGCCGTGGCGTTGCTGCTGCTCGTGCAGGCGTACCGGCACGGGCCGGTGGTGGTGGCGGTCGGTGGGTGGCCGGCACCGGTCGGCATCGTGCTGGTCGCCGACCAGTTGGCCGCGCTGATGGTGGTGGTCTCGTCGGCGGTGACCCTCTGCGTGCTGCTGTACTCGATCGGCCAGGGCGGCAGCGAGACGAGCGAGTCCGCCCCGGTGTCGATCTTCCACCCGACGTACCTGGTGCTCACCGCGGGCGTCACCAACGCGTTCCTGGCCGGTGACCTGTTCAACCTCTTCGTCGGCTTCGAGATCCTGCTGGCCGCGAGCTTCGTGCTGATCACGCTGGGAGGCACCGAGACCCGGATCCGCACCGGGTCGACGTACGTGGTGGTCAGCATCCTCTCCTCGATGATCTTCCTGACGTCGGTGGGTCTGGTGTACGCGGCCACCGGCACGCTCAACCTCGCCCAGCTCGCCCAGCGTCTCGACGACCTGCCCGACGGCGTCCGACTCGCCCTGGAGCTGATGCTGTTGCTGGCGTTCGCGATCAAGGCGGCGGTCTTCCCGCTGTCGGCCTGGTTGCCGGACAGCTACCCGACCGCACCGGCCCCGGTCACCGCCGTCTTCGCGGGCCTGCTCACCAAGGTGGGCGTGTACGCGATCATCCGCACCGAGACGTTGCTGTTTCCCGGTGGGCACGCGGACACGTTGCTCATGGTCGTCGCCGGTCTGACCATGGTGATCGGCATCCTCGGCGCGGTGGCCCAGTCCGATCTGAAGCGGCTCTTCTCGTTCACCCTGGTCAGCCACATCGGCTACATGATCTTCGGGGTGGCGTTGAGCACTGTCGCCGGGCTCTCCGGCGCGATCTTCTACGTGGTGCACCACATCACCATCCAGACCACGTTGTTCCTCGTCGCCGGGCTGGTCGAGGAGCGCGCGGGCAGCACCGACCTGCGCCGCATCGGCGGGCTGGCCCGGGTGGCGCCGCTGCTGGGTGTGCTGTTCTTCGTGCCGGCCATGAACCTCGCCGGTGTGCCGCCGTTCTCCGGTTTCCTCGGCAAGCTCGGCCTGCTCCAGGCCGGCGTGGCGGCCGGCGGGCCGCTGCCGGGGGTGCTGGTGGCGGCTGGCACGGTGACCAGCCTGCTCACCCTCTACGTGGCGTCCCGGGTGTGGAACATCGCCTTCTGGCGCGCGCCCCGGCTGGCCACCAGCGAGCCGGCCGTCCCACTGCCGAGGCTGATGATCGGGGCGACAGTTGCCCTGGTCACCCTAGGGCTGGGGCTGACCCTGCTGGCCGGTCCGCTCTTCGACGTCACCACGGACGCGGCCGCCGACCTGCGGCTGCGCACCCCGTACGTGCATGCCGTGCTGCCGGGCGGTGTGCCGTGACCGGCACCCCCGAGCCGGCTCCCGACGCCCCCGGGCCCGCCGTGGTGGGGCGTGGCCGGCTCGGGCGCTGGCGCGACCAGGTGGTGGCACTCGGGTGGCTGGTGGTGGTCTGGAACCTGCTCTGGGGCGACGTCAGCTGGGGCAACCTGATCGGCGGCCTGCTGGTGGGGGGCGCGGTGCTGGTGTTCTACCCGCTGCCGGCGGTCAGCTTCGGCGGCCGGCTGCGGCCCGGGGCGCTGCTGGTCTTCGCCGGCCGGTTCGTCGTCGAGCTGGTCAGCGCGAGCCTGCACGTCGCCCGGATCGCCGTGCAACCCGGCTACCGGCCGCGCGGCGCGATCATCGGGGTCCAGTTGCGGGTGCCCAGCGACCTGAACCTGGCGCTCACCGCCGAGGCGGTCTCGCTGGTGCCGGGCACGTTGATCCTCGAGGTGGACCGGGATTCCGGAACGCTCTACCTGCACGTGCTGGACACCCACGGGCCGGCTGACCTGGAGGTGGCCCGGCAACGCACCCTCACCATCGAGCGGCGGATCGTCCGTGCGGTGGGCTCGGCCGCCGAACTGCGCCGTATCGAGACCGACCCGTCCGAGAAGGGAACCCGCTCGTGACCACGTTCCTGGCCGTCGTCCTCACCGTCCTGCTGTCGGTGACCGCGCTGCTCGCGCTGGTGCGCCTCTACCGGGGCCCGTCACTGGTGGACCGGGTGATCGCCGCGGACATGCTGCTCGCCACCATGGTCGGCGCGGTGGGCGCCGAGGCGGCGGTCAACCGGCACGCCACTACACTGCCCGTGCTGGTGGTGCTCTCCCTGCTCGGCTTCGTGGGTTCGGTGTCGCTGGTCCGCTTCGCGGTCCGGGAGCAGCAGTGATCGCCACCATCGCGGACTGGCTGGGCGCCGGTTGTCTGGTGGCCGGTGCCGTGCTCGGCCTGGCCGCCGCGATCGGCGTGCTGCGGTTCCCGGACGCGCTGAGCCGGATGCACGCGGCCACGAAGCCGCAGGTGCTCGGGGTGCTGCTGTTGCTGCTGGGGATCATGTTGCGGCTGCGGTCCCCGGCGGACCTGGGCATGATCCTGCTGGTGGCGGTCTTCCAGTTGGCGACCGCACCGGTCGCGGCCCAGATGATCGGGCGGGCCGCGTACCGGTCGGGGCGACTCGATCGGAGTCTCCTCGACGCCGATGAGCTGGCCGAACGCGGTTCCGGCACGGGGCCGGCGGGGCCGGCGTGACGGCCTGGGGCGGGGCCGCGTGAAGGCGTGCGGCGGGGCCGGCGTGACGGCCTGGGATGGTGTCGGCGAACCGGACGATCCGCTCCTTCGGCCCACCCCCAGCGGAGTCCCAGCCAGCGCCGATAAAATAGCGGCATGATCGACTCTTCTGCCCAGGAGGGCAGCAGTAGCCAGCCGGGTCGTGCCCGGCATATCCCCGTACCGACGACCCCGGGAGCCCTGAGCGACCCGTGTTGATCGTCGTTGGTCTTCTTCTGATTACTCTCCTCACTGCCGCCACCGGCTATTTCGTGGCGCAGGAGTTCGGCTATGTCGCCGTGGACCGGGGCAAGCTGCGCCAGCTTGCCGATGACGGCGACGCCGCCGCCGCCCGGGCCCTGACCGTCACCAGCCGGCTCTCCTTCATGCTCTCCGGCGCCCAACTCGGCATCACGGTCACCGCCCTGCTGGTCGGTTACGTCGCCGAGCCGTTCCTCGGCGGCGGCCTCGCCGACCTGTTCGGCGTGGCGGGCGTCAGCGAGGCGGTCAGCCTGCCGCTCTCGGTGGCGTTGGCCCTGGTCATCGCCACCATCGTGCAGATGGTCCTCGGCGAGCTGGCCCCGAAGAACCTGGCCATCGCGCGGGCCGAGCAACTGGCCCGGGCGCTGAGCCGGTCCACCCTGATCTACCTGGCCGTCGCCGGTCCGCTGATCCACCTCTTCGACCGGGCATCGGTACGCCTGCTGCGCCGGATCGGCATCGAGCCGATCGAGGAGCTGCCCAGCGGCGCCACCCCGGCGGACCTGGAACAGATCATCGCCGAGTCCCGCGAGGAGGGCAGCCTCGACGTCGAGATGTCCACGCTGCTCGACCGAGGTCTGGACTTCCGGGAGCTGACCGCCGGGGAGGCCATGGTGCCCCGGGTCGACGTGCACACCGTACGGGCGCACGAGCCGGTCAGCCGGGTGGTCGAGCTGCTGGACACCGGTCACTCCCGCTTCCCGGTACGCGGTACGGAGGGCGTCGACGACCTGATCGGCGTGGTCGGCATCGCCGACGTGCTCGGCGTACCCCCGGGGGAGCGGGCGACCACCCCGGTGAGTGCGGTGGCGGGGCCGCCGCTGCTCGTACCGGAGACGTTGCCCCTGCCCACGGTGCTCGACCGCCTGCGGTCCGGTCATCGGCAGATGGCGTGTGTGGTCGACGAGTACGGCGGCTTCGCCGGCGTGATCACGCTGGAGGACATCGCCGAGGAGCTGGTCGGCCCGATCCGGGACGAGGACGACCCACCGGAGCGGGCACCCGCCCGGCAGGACGACGGGTCCTGGGTGGTGCCGGCCCGCTGGCGGATCGACGAGGTCGCCGACAGCACCGGCATCGCCCTGCCCGAGGCCCCGGAGTACGACACCCTGTCCGGGTTGGTGATGCGGGAGCTGGGTCGGGTGCCGGAGGTCGGTGACCGGCTGGAGATCAGCCTGCAACCCGAGGGAGCGGACGGCGAGGTCGACGAGGCGGAGCCCCGCGCGTTGGTCGAGGTGCTGGCCGTGGACCGGCACGTGGCCGACTCGGTGCGGCTTCAGCTCACCAAACCGGGGGTGAGCGCGTGAGCGCGAGGAGTGAGCTTGCGAGCACCGCAGTCGCGAATGAAGGAAGGCACCGATGAGCCCCGGGATCGCGCTGTTCAGTTCGGTGGTCCTGCTGGCGCTGAACGGGTTCTTCGTGGCCGCCGAGTTCGCCCTGGTGGCCAGCAAGCGCTACCGCCTGGAGCAGGCGGCGGCGAACGGTGGTCGGGCGGCACGCGCCGCGCTGGATGGCGTCCGCGAGCTGTCGCTGATGCTGGCCGGGGCGCAGCTCGGCATCACGCTGTGCACACTGGGTCTCGGCGCGTTGGCCGAGCCGGCGATCGAGCACCTGCTCAGCCCCCTGCTGCACGCGGTGGGCCTGCCGGACGCGGCCAGTCACCTGATCGCCCTGATCTTCGCCCTCGGGGTGGTCACCTTCCTGCACCTGGTGGTGGGGGAGATGGCACCGAAGTCCTGGGCGATCACCGACGCGGAGCGCTCGGCGACGCTGCTCGCCCTGCCGTTCCGCGCCTTCGCCCGGGTGTCCCGGCCGGTGCTGTCCGCGCTCAACGCCCTGGCCAACGCGATCCTGCGGCTGTTCGGGGTCAACCAGCAGGACCAGCTCGCCCAGGTGCACGGCCCGGACGAGCTGCGGATCCTGCTGGAGCAGTCCCGTGAGCACGGGCTGCTCGGCGCCGAGCAGCACCAGCTGCTGACCAGCATGCTGGAGTTGCAGGGCACGTCGGTGGCGCAGGTGATGGAGCCGTTCGCCACCATGGTGACCGTCCGTCGGGATGACCCGGCCGGGCGGATCGAGGAGGTCAGCCGCGACAGCGGGCGGTCCCGGCTCGCGGTGCTCGACGAGGCGGGCGACGTCTGCGGCCTCGTGCACGTCCGGGAGGCGGTGCGGGTGGTCACCACTGGTCGCGTCGCCACCGCCGGCGAGTTGATGACACCCGCGTTCACCCTGCCGGCGACGTCCTCGGTCACCGAGGCGGTGGCGGCGATGCGGGCGCGGCAGTCGCAGCTCGCGTTGGTGCGCAACGGCGGTGGCCCGGCCCGGCCGATCGGGTTCGTCGCGCTGGAGGACCTCCTGGAGGAGGTCATCGGCGAGTTCGACGACGAGACCGACACCGTCCCGCGCGGGCGTCGGTTGCGCTGACCTGCCGACCCGGCCGCACTCACGAAGTGCGGCCGGGTCAGCGGTCGGCACGGCAGCGGGCTTGAGCGGACCCCGACCGGGTAGGCGCGCCTGGTGGGGCCGGCGGGGCCCCGTCCCGGGAGGGGGCGCGCGGTGCGGTTGACGGGAGTGTCCCCGGAGTCCGGTGGGACCGGGCTGTCCGTGCAGACCACGCTCCCCAACCCGAGCACCCGGCCGGGCCTGCGCCTGCCGGGGCGGGTGACCCTCGCGGCCGGCCCGGAGGACGTGCTGGTGCGGCACATCCGGCTCGGTCTCGTCACCACTGTCGAACCGGACGACCCGGCCGCCCCCCGGCGTCTCATGCAGTTCCACCAACTACCGATCGCCGGCCGGTTCGTCGTGCCCGCTGGTCGGCGGCGGGCGGTCGACTTCGCGTTGCCGCTGCCCTGGGAGACCCCGGTGACCACGTTCGGTGGGGTGCCGCTGCTGAGCCTGCGGATGGGTCTGCGGACCGAGGTGTCCCTCGACCCCGATCTCGACCAGGGCGCCATGGTGCCGGTCTTCGTGCATCCGCTCCCGACGCAGCAGCACGTGCTGGCGGCGCTGGACACCCTCGGTTTCATGATCCGTCAGTCCGGGTTGCTGCAGGGTGGGCTGCCCGGGGTGGAGCACACCCTGCCCCTGCACCAGCGCTGGGGCTACTGGGTGGGGCCGCTCTACGCCGGCCCGATCACCGAGCTGGAGGTGATCTTCGTGACGAACTCGGCGGGCCTGGAGGCGATCCTCTGGATGGATCGTCGGCTGGCGCTGGCCGGGATCACCCACCAGAGCATCAGCCGGGTCCGGATCTGGCACGAGGACGCCGAGCGGCGGGACTGGGTCGCCACCGTTGACGGCTGGATCCGGCAGGCGATCAACCGGCACGCCGCCGCGGCCGCGCACGCCGACTGGTCCGCGCAGATCGCGGGGTCCGCCCACGTCAGCCGCCACCCCGACGAGCCGATCCGACCCGGTTACGGCCTCGGCGGCACCGCTGGCGGTGCCGGCGTGGGAGGCGGCGGCTCCGGCGGCGGCGACGGCACCTGACGCCGCAGCCGGGTCAGCCGGCGCTGGCTGTGGCCAGCTTGAGGCTGAAGGCCAGGAACAGGGCTGCCACGGCGGTGGTGCCGCCGGCCGCCAGGCGGCGGCGCTGGCGGAACTGCGCGGCCAGGAAAGTGCCCGCGAAGATCAACGCGGTCAGGTACAGCGCGCTGGTCACCTGGGCGATCAGGCCGAGCAGCAGGAACGACAGCGCCGGCCAGGCATAGCCGGGGTCGACGAACTGGATGAAGAACGAGATGAAGAACAGGATCGCCTTCGGGTTCAGCAGGCTGATCACCAGCGCCTTGCGGAACGGGCTGCGCATCGCCGCCGGCTCCGCGGCGTCGATGAGCCGGGGCGTGTTCGGGTCGTTGCGGTCGCGCCAGCGCCGCCAGGCGCCGAGCAGCATCGTCACCCCGACATAACCGAGGTACGCGGCACCCACGTACTTGATCACCATGAACAACGGGGGGTACGCCTTGAGCAGCGACGCCACCCCGGCGGCGGAGAGGAACATCAGCACCCAGTCGCCGACGAACACGCCAGCGGCGGCCCGGTAGCCGACCGCGACACCCCGTTTGGCTGCGGTCGAGAGCACGAAGAGTGAGTTAGGCCCGGGCAGCAGAATGATGGCCACGGTGCCCAGCACGTACGTCCAGATGTCGGTGATCCCCAGCACGCCCGCCATCATCACGCCACCGGTGCCGTCCGCAGAAGTCTTTCTCGCAGCGTGGCCTGTGCGTTCGGCCACTCGTCGACGGTCATCGCGTACTGGACGGTGTCCCGCCAGGAGCCGTCCGGGCGTTGCCGGTGCATCCGCAGCACCCCTTCCCGGGTCGCGCCGAGGCGTTCGATGGCCGCCTGGGAGCGGACGTTGCGGATGTCGGTGTGCCACGCCACCCGTACCGCCCCAAGGTCGTCGAAGGCCCGCCTGAGCAGCAGCAGCTTCGCCTCGGTGTTGATCCCGGTACGCCACCAGGGCCGGCCGAGGTAGGTGTACCCGATCGCCACCGAGCGCCGCTCCGGATCGATCTCGTAGTAGGACGTGGTGCCGACCATCGCTCCGGTCGCCGCACACCGCTGCACCCAGGCCACCCGCTCGCCCCGGTGCTGGGCGGCCAGGGCGGTGCCGATCACCTTGGCGGTCTCACCCGGTGTGCTGGGCCGGGTGCTGCCGAGGTGCTGCCACACCTCCGCGTCGTCGGTGGCGGCGTGCAGCTCGTCTGCGTGCGCCGGGTCCAGCGGCTCCAGCCGGACGTGCTCGCCGTGCAGCGTCACGGGGTCGTGCCAGGGCGTGCGGGCCGTCCGCAGGTACGCCGGCAGTGGTGCGGTGACTCCGGCGTCCGGCTCGGGTTGCCCGGCGGTCACCCGCAGCGGCAGCACCCCGGCCCAGTGCGGTAGGTGCAGGTCGTCCTCGTCCTCGCGCACCCCGCCGCTGCGGGCCCGGACGGACACCTCGTGCAGGGGCAACGCCAAGACGGCGGTTTCCGCCAACTCCCGCCGGCTGGGCGGGCGGGTCTGGGTGCTGCGTCCCGCGCCGACCTTCTCCACCAGCGCGGTGAGCATGGCGAGCTTCTCTCGCTCGTCGGTGACCAGTCGGGCGGTGCCGTGCGCGACGACCGAGCGGTAGTTGGCGCTGTGGTGGAACTGGGACCGGGCGTAGACCAGCCCGTCGAGCACTGTCACCGCGACGCAGACCGGGAGACCCTCACCCCGGGCGGCGAGCAGTGGCCGGCTGCCGGTGGAGCCGTGCAGGTAGAGCGTGTCGCCGATGCGGACGTGCAGGGTGGGCAGCACCCGGGGCTGGCCGTCGACGGTGAAGCCGAGCGCGCAGTCGTACGCCTCGTCGAGCACGGCGTGTGCGGCGGCCCGGTCGTAGCTCATCCGGTCGCGGGAACGGTGGGGTGTGGTCCGGGCGGTGGGTGGATACATGCGCGCGCCCCTTTGTTCTAGTACAATCTCCTGTTTGTGTCAGCACGCTATCAGCTCAGTGGTACGACGGCCGTCGAGATTTCGGCCAGCATCGAGTCAGGCATCCGTACGGGCGCCCTTCCTCCGGGGGCCGCGCTGCCACCGGTGCGGGCACTCGCCGCCGAGCTGGGCGTCAGCCCGGCCACCGTCGCCCGCGCCTACCAGGAGCTGCGCCAGCGTGGTCTGCTCGCCACCGCCGGTCGGCACGGCACCCGGGTGCGCCCCCGCCCACCGGTGGCCGCCCGCCGCTCCGCGCTGCGCCCCGCCCCGTTACCCGGAGCCCGTGACCTGTCCCGGGGGGAACCCGATCCCCGGTTGCTCCCGCCGCTGGGCCCGCACCTGGCGGCGCTCGCCGCCGACGCCGGCCCGCCGGTCGGCTACTCCCATGCCGGCGTCCTGCCCGAGCTGGCCGAGGCTGCTCGCGCCCGACTGGGCGCCGACGGCGTACCGGCCGGGGAACTCACCCTCACCGGCGGCGCGCTGGACGGCATCGAGCGGCTGCTCGGCGCCCATCTGCGTCCCGGCGACGCGGTGGCCGTGGAGGACCCGGGCTGGGCCAACCTGCTGGACCTGGTCGCCGCGCTGGGGCTGCGCCCGATCGGCGTACCGCTGGACGACGAGGGTCCGCTGGTGGCCGGGGTGGCCGCCGCGCTCGCCGCCGGAGCGCGGGCGCTGGTGGTCACCAGCCGGGCGCAGAACCCGACCGGCGCAGCCGTCTCCGCCGCCCGCGCCGAGGAGCTGCGGGCGCTGCTCGCCGGCCGGCGGGACGTGCTGCTGATCGAGGACGACCACGCCGCAGAGCTGGCCCGCGTACCCCTGCACCCGCTGGCCGGGGCGACCGCGAGCTGGGCCTTCCTGCGGTCGGTGAGCAAACCCTTCGGCCCCGACCTGCGGCTCGCGGTGCTGGTCGGCGACGAGACCACTGTGGCCCGGGTGGCCGGCCGGACGCGCGTCGGTGCCGGCTGGGTCTCCACGGTGCTGCAACGGCTGGTCCTCGCCCTCTGGCGGGACCCGACGGTCGACGAGCTGGTGCGGCGGGCGGCGCAGAGCTACGAGCAGCGGCGTGACGGCCTGCTGACCGCGCTGGCGGAGCACGGCCTGAGCGCGCACGGCCGCAGCGGCATCAACGTCTGGCTGCCGGTGCAGGACGAGACCAGCGCGGTCACCGCGTTGCGTGACGCCGGTTGGGCGGTGGCCCCCGGCGCCCTCTACCGGATCGCCGCCCCGCCCGCCCTGCGCGTCACCGTCAGCTCCCTGGACGCCGACGACCTGGCACCCCTGGCCGCCGCCCTGGCCCACGCCACCAACCCCACCCCGCCGCCGGGCTTCCCCACCTGACCAGACCTCGTCCCGAGGCGCGGCCGGCAGGTTGCGGCAGAAAGCGCACGGTTGCGGTGATTCGGGGCGGACGGGATGGGTATGCGGGCCGCCGGAGGTGGGGGTCATGGCTTCAGGTGGGGCGCGCAAGGGAATCTGGATCGCGGTGGCGTTGGCGATCATCATCATCGTCATCGTGCTGATCGCGATCTCTTCCGGCGGCGACGGCGGCGGCAACGGGTACTGACGCGCGTCGGCGGGCGACACCGCGCCGGGGCGTACCCGGCACGAAGCATCGAACAGGTATATAACAGTCCGCATGGCTGAGCAGACCGACAGCGCCCCGGGCGCCCAGCGGTTCATCCCGCCCGACGCCGACACCATCGACGACCTGCGGACCGCGGCCGGCGGCTGTCGGGGCTGTGAGCTCTATCGGGACGCCTCGCAGACGGTCTTCGGTCGGGGCGACGAGAGCGCCCGGGTGGTGCTGGTCGGCGAGCAGCCCGGCGACATGGAGGACCAGAAGGGGTTGCCCTTCGTCGGCCCCGCCGGCAGGCTGCTGCGCCGTGCGGTCGACGACGCCGGGCTGGACCCGGGTCACCTCTACCTGACGAACGCCGTTAAGCACTTCCGGTTTGAGTTGCGTGGCAAGCGGCGGATCCACCAGACCCCGGACCAGTCGCACATCACCGCCTGCCGCCCCTGGTTGGTCGCGGAGTTCGCCCGCCTGCGTCCGGAGATCGTGGTGGTGCTCGGCGCGACCGCCGCCAAGGCGCTGCTCGGCCCGTCCTTCCGGGTCACCCGGCAGCGGGGCGAGCTGCTGCCCTGGCCGGAGTCGGCCCAACACCCCGCAGACTTCGAGCAGGTGCCGGTAGACAACGCAGGAAAGCGGGCCGACGCGCCGCAGGCGCGGCTGCTGGCCACCATCCACCCGTCCGCCGTCCTGCGGGCCGACGACCAGGACAAGGCGTACGAGGGCCTGGTCGCCGACCTCAGCATCGTCACCCGCGCCCTGCCCGATTAGCCCGACGGCTCTGCCGACCGCCGCCGCGACCGCGCGAGTAGAACCACGGCCCGCGCAACATCGGGGAAAGTGCTGCTTCCGGGCGCGCTGACACAGCAACTTCACCGAAGTTGCGCAGATCCTGGGGCGGGCCGGCCGCCGGGCGGTGGGTTTTGCTGTCGGCAAAACCCACTGCCGCTGGTCGGTGCGGGTGCGCGAGGATGGGTCATCCCTTCCTGAGGAGCGCCGATGGCGACCGACCTGACCGCGCCGCGTACCGTCGCCCGACCCGACGTCGCGTCGATCCAGCGGCGTACCCTGCGGCTGCTCTTCACCACCCAGATCATCGGTGGGATCGGTGTGACCATCGGCATCGCCGTGGGCGCGCTGCTCGCGGCACGGATCGCCGGGACCGCGGTGGCCGGTGTCGCGCAGAGCGCCGGGGTGGTCGGCGCCGCGCTGCTCGCCGTCCCGGTCACCCGGATCATGGCGCGGCACGGTCGCCGGCCGGGCCTGGTGCTGGCGTACGCGATCGGTGCCGTCGGCGGCGTGCTGGTGGTGCTGGCCGCGGCCACCCGCTGGGTGCCGCTGCTCTTCCTCGGCATGCTGCTCTTCGGCGGTGGCACCGCCGCGAACCTCCAGGCCCGCTACACCGCTGTGGACCTCGCGGAGCCGGCCCGTCGAGGCCGGCAGCTCTCCCTCATCGTCTGGGCCACCACCATCGGTGCGGTGGCCGCGCCGAACTTCGCCGCGCTGGCCGACCGGGTCACCACCGGTTGGGGGCTGCCTCCGCTGGCGGGCCCGTTCGCGTTCAGCGCGGCGGCGTTCGTGCTGGCTGCCGTCGTACTCCTCGGGTTGCTCCGGCCCGACCCGCTGCTCACCGCGCGCAGGCTCGCGGCGGCCGACGCACCGGCCGCCGGCCCGCCGCTGGCAGCCGACGCGCCGGCGACCGCCGTGGCGGCCGAGGCGCCGGCGGCCGGCGCTGGTGTGACGCCGGCCACCGCGCCGGTCAAGGTGCGCGCGCCGCGTGCCGCCGGGATGCGGACGGCCTGGTCGGTGGTACGAGGGCGGCCCGCAGCCCGGCTCGGCATCGCCGCCGTGGCGGTGGGTCACCTGGTGATGGTGGCGGTGATGGCGATGACCCCGGTCCGGCTCGGCGAGTCGCACGCCGACGCCGACGTGCTGCGGCTGGTCGGCATCGTGCTGAGCCTGCACATCGCGGGCATGTACGCGTTCTCCCCGGTGGTGGGTTGGCTCACCGACCGGTTCGGCCGGCGGGCGGTGATCCTCGGTGGGGTCGGGCTGCTGTTGGCCGCCTGTGCGGTCGCCGGCACCGCCGGGCACCACACACCCCGGCTGTCGGTGGGTCTGGTTCTGCTCGGGCTGGGCTGGTCGGGGACGATGGTGGCCGGTTCGACGTTGCTGTCCGAGTCGGTGCCGGCCGGTGTGCGGCCGAGCGTCCAGGGGTTCTCCGACCTGATCATGGGGTTGGCCGGGGCCGCCGCCGCAGTGGTGAGCGGGTTTGTCATGCAGTTCGCCGGTTATCCGGTCCTCACCCTGCTCGCGGCGGTCGCCGCGGTGCCCCTGGTGGCGCTAGCGTTGCGCCCGGTGCCGACCGGGGCACCGGACGAGGAGGGCTGATCACTGTGCGGCTGACCGATTTCTGGACGCGGCTGGATGAGGCGTTCGGGCCCGGCTACGCGGCCAGCATCGCCCGCGACCAGGTGCTGTCCCAGCTCGGCGGACGGACCATCGAACAGGCACTGGCGTCGGGGGAGCAGACGCACGTGGTGTGGCGGGCGGTCTGCGCCGCGTACCCCGATCGAGTGCCCGCCCGACTACGCTGAGCAGCCTTTTCGCCCTTCCGCGTGTCGCTTGCCGAGTCGTACACCTGTTCGGCTACTGTCCACAGCTGGGTGCTCGTCCACAGCTCGCGGCCCGTCGGCTGGTTTTCTGTCGGACCTAGCGCCTAGCGTGTCCGCGTGACGCGAAGCTCAGCAAAGACGCCGGCGAAGGCAGGGGTGGCAAACATGGCAGCAGGGCCTGACCGGGAGAAGGCACTCGACCTTGCTCTCGCTCAGATTGACAAGCAATTCGGCAAGGGCTCGGTGATGCGGCTGGGTGACCGGCCGGTCGTCCAGACCGCAATCATTCCGACCGGCTCCATCGCGCTCGACGTGGCCCTCGGCATCGGTGGCCTGCCGCGCGGCCGGGTGGTCGAGATCTACGGCCCGGAGTCCAGCGGTAAGACCACGGTGGCGCTGCACTCGGTGGCCAGCGCGCAGCGGCTCGGCGGCATCGCCGCCTTCATCGACGCCGAGCACGCGCTCGACCCGGAGTACGCGAAGGCCCTCGGGGTCGACACCGACGCGATGCTCGTCTCCCAGCCGGACACCGGTGAGCAGGCGTTGGAGATCGCGGACATGTTGATCCGCTCCGGCGCGATCGACATCATCGTGATCGACTCGGTGGCGGCCCTGGTGCCACGCGCCGAGATCGAGGGCGAGATGGGCGACAGCCACGTGGGCCTCCAGGCCCGGCTGATGAGCCAGGCACTCCGGAAGATCACCGGTGTGCTCAGCAACACCGGCACCACGGCGATCTTCATCAACCAGCTGCGGGAAAAGATCGGCGTCATGTTCGGCAGCCCGGAGACCACCACCGGTGGTCGGGCGCTGAAGTTCTACGCCTCGGTCCGGCTCGATGTGCGACGCATCGAGAGCCTCAAGGACGGCACCGACGTGGTCGGCAACCGCACCCGGGTCAAGGTCGTGAAGAACAAGGTCGCCGCACCGTTCAAGCAGGCCGAGTTCGACATCATGTACGGCAAGGGCATCTCGCGTGAGGGCTCGCTGATCGACGTCGGCGTGGAGCAGGCGATCATCCGCAAGTCCGGAGCGTGGTACACGTACGACGGCGACCAGCTCGGCCAGGGCAAGGAAAAGGCTCGGGAGTTCCTGAAGGAAAACCCGGACGTGGCCGCCGAGATCGAGAAGAAGATCCTGGAGAAGCTCGGCGTCGGGGTCGGCGCGGGTGACGCCGCCGGTGGCCCGGAGCTGCCGCCGGTCGACTTCTGATCGGTCGCTGACCCATGGCAGGACGACGCGCTCGTACGGGGCGGGGCTGGGATGCCAGTCCGCCTCGTACGGGCGACGCCAGTGACCCACCCCGTCCTCGACGGGGCCGCCAGGCCGAGCCGCAGGCGGACAAACCGGCGTCCCCACCCCGCGACGAGTCGGAGATGGCCCGCGAGATCTGTCTGCGCCAGCTCGCCGTCCGGCCACGCACCCGGGCCGAGCTGGCCGGAGCGTTGGCCAAGCGGGGCATCTCCGAGCAGGTGTCGGCCGAGGTGCTCGACCGCTATGACGAGGTCGGCATCATCGACGACGCCGCGTTCGCCCGAGCCTGGGTGTCCAGTCGGCACACCGGGCGAGGCCTGGCTCGCCGGGCGCTCGCCAACGAGCTGCGCCGCAAGGGTGTGGACGGCGAGGTGGCCACCGAGGCGCTCGGTGAGCTGGACGAGGAGACCGAGGCCGACACCGCCCGCACCCTCGTGGAGCGCAAGCTGCGCACCGCCCGAGGTGAGCCCGACGCGATCTTCCGTCGGCTGGTGGGCATGCTGGCCCGCAAGGGCTACCCGCCTGGCGTGGCGATCCGGGCAGTGAAGGACGCGCTGGCCGCGCAGAGCGCCGAGGCGGCCGAGTTCGCCGAGCAGATCGACGCCGACGCGCTCGCCGACGCCGAGGGTGAGCTGGACCGCGACAACCGTCCGGTCGACTGAGAGTCGCGCTGGGTGCTGTGGGGTGGTCCGATGTTGAAGGCGTGTCTGAACGGCGGGCGCAACAGTGACGCCCACCCGGCGGTGCCGGTCACCCCGGCGGAGTTGGCCGCCGACGCGGCCCGTTGCGCCTCGCTCGGCGTCGCGGCTGTGCACGTCCATCCCCGCGACGCGTCCGGTGTCGAGTCGCTGCGCCCGGAGGTCATCGCCGACGCGCTCACCGCGATCCGCGCCGCCCGGCCGGGGCTGCCGGTGGGGGTGAGCACCGGAGCGTGGATCGAGCCGGATCCGGCCGCCCGGGTGGCCGCCATCCGAGCCTGGGCGGTGCTGCCCGACTTCGCCTCGGTCAACGCGCACGAGGCCGGTGCCGAGGCCGTCGCCGCCGCCCTGCACGAGCGGGGTGTGCTCGTCGAGGTGGGGCTCTGGACGCTCGACGCCGTCGAGGCGTACCGGTCCTGGCGGGTGCCGGTCGGGCGGATCCTCGTCGAGTGCATGGCGGAGGAGGCGCCGGTCGCGATGGCCGACGCGGCGCGGATACTCGCCGCGCTGCCTGCGTCGACGGGGGCGCCCGCCGGATCGCCGTCGGCGGCACGCTCACCGCAGGACGCGGTGGCGCCACCGGTGCTGCTGCACGCCGAGGGCCCGGCCACCTGGGCGGTGCTCGCCGAGGCGGTCAGCCGTGGGCTGCACACCCGCATCGGGCTGGAGGACACGCTCCTGCTGCCCGACGGCACGCCGGCACCTGGCAACGCCGCGCTCGTCACCGCCGCGCTGGCCGCCGGCGCTCACTGAGCTGAGATTCCCACCAGCCCGGGCGTTCGGGTCAGCAGGGTCGCTGGTGTCACAAAAGTCGGCTCGGCGCGGGGCGATGCCGTCGCTGATCAGGCACGACATCCGGATCAGCGCCAGTGACTCGCCGTGTTTGTCCCGTCGTGTCCGACACGGCATCAGCTCGGAGTGACACCGCAACTTCGCTCCGTTCGGGGGGTTTGATCATGAGTCCTTGACCAGAGCACCCCCGGCGACCTAGCCTCGCCATACAGGCTCACATTGCCCGACCATTGCAGGCTAAGCGCACAACATAGATCGCGTAACAAGACAGCATCACTTTGGCCGGCTCCGCGGCCTTTGGCGGCAACTCCGGACAGGCCGTTCCGGAACGCCGCGACAACTGCACCCGGTCGCCGACGTTGCCCGCGGGCACCGCCGGCGGAGAGAGCTACCCACGGCCAGCCGCTCCGGTCGGGCGTCCACAGCCGCAGGAGTGTGCCCCGGCACGGTCGCTGCGGTCTCGACCTTAGGGGAGGCGGCCATGGCGGGGCGGCGGCACAGGTTCACCGGTAGACCCGACGGGGTCCCGGCATGAACGCCTTCGACGTCGTGCTCCTCGCGGCCGTCCTCGTCCTCGCGGTGGTGGTGATCGGGGCCGTGCTGGTGGGCATCCGGACACTGCGCCGGATGGGCGCCGCGCCGGCTCCGGAGGATCCCGCCTTCATCGCCGAGAAGGACCGTCAGGAGCAGTCCCTCGCTGCCCTGCGGACCGCGGCCGACGAGGTGAACAGCACGATCGACGTGGCGAAGTCCGCCGCTGCGGCGGCCCGTACCGAGGCGGCGGCGGCGAAGGCCGAGGCGAAGGCGGCCCGCGCCGAGGCACGCCGGGTCCTCGACGACGCCCGCGCCGAGGCGGACACCGTTCTGGAGCGCGCCCACAAGCAGGCCGAGGCGGACGCCGAGCAGTTGCGGACGGCAGCCCGGCGCAGCGGTGAGCGGGAGGTCGCGGTGCTCGCCGCCACCACCCGGGAGCAGGCCGCGGAGGTGGAGCGCCGGGCCGCCCGGATGGACGAGCGGGAACGGATGCACACCGAGGAGGTGGAGCGGTTCGCCGAGCGGGAGCGGCAGCTCACCGCGGCGAAGGCCGCCCTCGCGGCCCGGGAGTCCGCGCTCGCCCAGCGGGAGGCCGAGCTGACCGAGTCGGAGGAGCTGCGCCGCCGGGAGCTGGAACGGATCGCCGGGCTCACCGCCGACTCGGCGCGACTGGAGCTGGTCGAGGCGATCGAGACGTCTGCCAAGCGGGAGGCGGCGCTGCTCGTGCGGGACATCGAGTCCGACGCGCGCAACACCGCCGAGCAGCGGGCCCGACACATCGTGGTGGACGCCATCCAGCGGGTCGCCAGCGAGCAGACCGCGGAAAGCGTCGTCAGCGTCCTACACCTGCCCGGTGACGAGATGAAGGGGCGGATCATCGGCCGGGAGGGGCGCAACATCCGCGCCTTCGAGTCGGTGACGGGCGTCAACCTGATCATCGACGACACCCCCGAGGCGGTGCTGCTCTCCTGCTTCGACCCGGTCCGCCGGGAGGTGGGTCGGCTGACGCTGGAGAAGCTGGTGCTGGACGGGCGGATCCACCCGCACCGGATCGAGGAGGTCTACGACCTGGCCCGGCAGGAGGTGGAGCAGCTCTGCCTCCGCGCCGCCGAGGACGCCCTGGTCGAGGTCGGCATCACCGAGATCCACCCGGAGCTGGTGACCCTGCTCGGCCGCCTGCGCTACCGCACCTCGTACGGGCAGAACGTGCTCAAGCACCTGGTCGAGACCGCGCACATCGCCGGCATCATGGCCGCCGAGCTGCGACTGGACGTGCCCATCATCAAACGGTCGGCGTTCCTGCACGACATCGGCAAGGCGCTCACCCACGAGGTGGAGGGCAGCCACGCCATCATCGGCGCGGACCTGGCCCGCAAGTACGGCGAGCACGAGGACGTGGTGCACGCCATCGAGGCGCACCACAACGAGGTGCCCCCGCAGACCATCGAGGCCGTCCTCACCCAAGCCTCCGACGCCTGCTCCGGCGGTCGGCCGGGCGCGCGTCGGGAGAGTCTTGAGGCGTACGTCAAGCGCCTGGAGCGGATCGAGGAGATCGCGGCCGGCAAGCTCGGCGTGGACAAGGTCTTCGCCATGCAGGCCGGCCGGGAGATCCGGGTGATGGTCAAGCCGGACGACGTGGACGACATCGGGGCGGCAGTGCTGGCCCGGGACGTGGCCAAGCAGATCGAGGAGGAGCTGACCTACCCGGGTCAGATCCGGGTCACCGTGGTCCGCGAGTCCCGGGTCACCGAGATCGCCCGTTGATGTCTCGATAAGGGGGCGGCGGGGCGAGACCTGGGGTGAAGTCTCGTTCTGGCGGCGATCAGCTCGGGCATCGTCGTGGTGGAAAGCACTCCTGCGCAGGCGGCTCCCTGCACCGCATCACGGGACTGGACCTACACCTGGGGCGCTAAGTCCCAGTGCGTGACGGCAACTACGCCGGAGGGACCTCCGTGTCCAAGGTTCAGTGCGGCTCGGGCGCAACCAAGAGCATCTCCAGCTACGGCGTGGAGCAGGGCCAGGACGACTGACATCCACAGCTCGTACCTAAGCGGCGCAGGGGATGACCTGTGGTCACATCCCTGCGCCGCTTCGGCAGATACCAACGCCCGGTCCTGAGCGGACCGGAAACAGGACCAACTGGTCACACCATCCGGGCGGCGTCTTCGCCCGCGTCCTGTGCGGGTAGCACCTTTGCCGCCGTCCGTGGAGTCCGGGCCATCCGCTTCTGCAACCACCAGGCCAGGGCGGACAGCGCACCGCAGATGGCGATGTAGATCGCTCCGACGACGAGGTAGGTCGGCACGTACGGCAGGCCGAACGGCAATCGGCCGCCAATCTGCTTACCCACGAAGAGCAGCTCGGGGTAGGTGATGATGAAGCCCAGCGCGGTGTCCTTGAGCAGCACGACGAGCTGGCTGACGATCGCCGGAAGCATCGCCCGGACCGCCTGCGGCAGCAGGATCAGCCGTAGCACCTGGTTCTTGCGCAGACCGACCGCGTACGCCCCCTCGGTCTGCCCGTACGGGACCGCGTTGATGCCGGCCCGGAAGATCTCCGCGAGCACCGAGCCGTTGTAGAGCACCAGCCCGATGACCAACGCCCAGAGCTTGTCGATCGACCAGCCGTACTGCAGCGGCACGTAGTACCCGAAGAAGATCAGAATCAGCAGTGGAATCGCCCGGAACAGCTCCACCACGAAGGTGGCCGGGGTGCGCAGAACCCACTTGTCGCTCAGTCGGGCGCTGGCGAAGACCGCCCCGAAGAGCAGTGCCAGGATCGCAGCGATGCCGGCAGCCTTGAGCGTGGCCCACAGTCCGCCCAGCAGCTCGCGCTGCACCGACGCGTACTGCAGTTGCTCCCACTTACGGGACTCGAACTGGCCGGTGTCGGCGAACTTGTAGCCGATGTAGGCGAGCAGGGCGATGATGCCGGCGGTGGAGGCCACGCCCAGGATCGCGTTACGCCGTTTGGCGCGGGGCCCGGGCAGGTCATAGAGGATCGACGCCTGGCTCAACTCAGCCACCTCTCGTTCGCGACTGCGGGGGTCGCAAGCTCACTCACCGGGCGATCCTCCACTTGCGCTCCAGGAACCGCTGCAGGGTCACGAGCGGCAGGATCAGGATCAGGAAGCCGATGGTGATCCAGAGCAGGACGGCGAACTGTGGCTCGCCCCGCTCAGCCATGTACGCGGGGATCGCGCCGGCCTCCAGGACCGAGAAACCGGCGGCGATGGTGGTGTTCTTCAGCATCGCGATGAACACGCTCATCATCGGCGGGACCATCGCCCGCAGCGCCTGCGGTAGCACGATGAGCGTGAGTACCTGACCGAAGGTCATGCCCAGCGCGCGGGCCGCCTCGGCCTGGCCGGCGGCGACCGTGTTGACGCCGGAGCGGATCACCTCGCACACGAACGCCGAGGTGTAGACCGTCAGCGCGATGGCGGCGCTGGCGAAGTAGTCGATGTTGACGTCCAGCTTCGGCACCGCGAACACGAGGAACGCGAAGACCAGCGTCAGAGGGGTGTTGCGCACCAGGTTGACGTATGTGGCGCCGAACGCCCGCAGCGCCGGCACGGGGGAGACCCGCATCGCGCCGAGCAGCGTGCCGAGGACGAGGCTGCCGACCGCTGCGATCAGGAAAAGTTTGACGGTGTTGGTGAACCCGTCAACGAACAGTTGCCCGTTGTCCGTCAGTACGCGGAAGAACTCGCCCATGCCTCGCTCTCAGTCCTCGGACGAGCGCCGGACGGGGACGAGCCCCGCCCGGCGCCGTAACTCGTGTCGAGCCGGTCGGTCAGTACCGCTCGAGGGTCGGCGGGGTGCCCGCCGAGCCGGACTTGCCGAGCGTTCCGTCGTAGATCTTCTGCCAGGTGCCGTTGCCGAACGACGCCTCGATCTGGTTGTTGACGTAATCGCGCAGCGCCTTGTCGTCCTTCGGCAGGCCGATGCCGTACTTCTCGGTGCTGAACGGCTGGCCGACCACCTTGAGCTCGGTCGGGCTCTGCGCCGCGTAGCCCTTGAGGATGGCGTCGTCGGTGGTGACGGCGTCGACCTTCTTGTCGAGCAGCTGCGAGACGCACTCCGAGTAGGTCTTGAACTCGACGATGTTGTTCGCCTCGGTCAGTCCCTCGTCCCGGATCTTCTGGATTGGGGTCGAGCCGGTGGCCGAGCAGACCTTCTTGCCCTTGAGGCTGTCCTTGCCCGTGATCGACGTCTCGTCCTTGCGGACCAGCAGGTCCTGGCCGGCGACGAAGTACGGGCCGGCGAAGGAGATGTCGTTCTTGCGCTTGTCGGTGATCGAGTAGGTGCCGACGTAGTAGTCGACCTCACCACCCTTGATCGCGGTCTCCCGGTTGGCGGACGCGATCTCCTTGTACTCGATCTTCGCCGGGTCGATGCCCAGCGTGCTCGCCACGTACTGGGCGATCTCGATGTCGAAGCCGCACCGCTTGCCCTGGGCGTCCTTGTAGCCGAGGTTCGGCTGGTCGAACTTGACGCCGACCGAGACCTTGCCCGCCGTCTTGATCTTCTCGAAGGTCGGGCTGCCGGCGACAGCGGCGTCCGTCTTCGGGGTGAAGGTCGCACCGGAGGCCTGGCAGGTGTCGGACTGGGCGCCACCGGAGGCGCTTCCGCCCGCGCTCGGGGTCGGCTCGCCCTCCTTGCCGCAGGCCGCGGCCGACAGGGCGAGGGAGGCCATCATGGCGACCGCCGCCACGCGCTTCATACGCATACTTTTCTCCTTCTTCAACGGAGCCCACCAAGGTTCGGCATGCTCCACTACGGACGCCTAGTGCGTGAGGATCTTGGAGAGGAAGTCCTTGGCCCGGTCGCTGCGCGGGTTCTCGAAGAACTCGGCCGGGGACGCGTCCTCGACGAGCTTGCCGTCGGCCATGAAGATGACCCGGTTCGCCGCGTGCCGGGCGAAGCCCATCTCGTGCGTGACCACGACCATCGTCATGCCGTCGCTGGCCAGCGAGGTCATCACGTCGAGCACCTCGCCGACCATCTCCGGGTCCAGCGCGCTGGTCGGCTCGTCGAAGAGCATCGCCTTGGGCTGCATGGCCAGCGCCCGGGCGATGGCCGCCCGCTGCTGCTGACCGCCGGAGAGCTGGGCGGGGAACTTGTCCGCCTGGTTGGCAATGCCGACCCGGTCGAGGAGGGCCAGGCCGCGCTCGCGGGCAGCGGCCGGCTTCTCCTTGCGGACCTTGATCGGGCCGAGGGTGACGTTCTCCAGGATGGTCTTGTGCGCGAAGAGGTTGAAGGACTGGAAGACCATCCCCACCTCGCTGCGCAGCTTCGCGAGGGGCTTGCCCTCGGCCGGAAGCGGCTGGCCGTCGAAGGTGATGGTGCCGGAACTGATCGGCTCCAGTCGGTTGATGGCGCGGCACAGCGTCGACTTGCCGGAGCCGGACGGGCCGATCACCACGACCACCTCGCCCCGACCCACCGACAGCGAGACGTCGTCCAGCACGTGCAGCGGCCCGAACCACTTGTTGACCGCGTCCAGCACGATGAGCGGTTCGCCCGTCGTCACGTCGTCCACCGTCCCCTGTCATCTCCCGGATCGGGGTCGGTTGACCCCCGGTGCGGCCACTGTAGGCGGCCTGATGTGGCGGAATGCAACTCAGCGGGTCACGGAGCGGTAACACCGGCCGTGATCGGCCTCGGTCGTCCGATTCTGGTCACCGTAAGGGCCACAACGGTGGCGATCGTGGCGCCTTGTCGCGATCATGGGTGGATGACCGAACCGGTACGGCTGACCCGTTACGCCCGCGGCGGCGGCTGCGCCTGCAAGATCCCGCCGGGCGAGCTGGAGATCATGGTGGCCGGTCTCGGCCCGGCAACCGGCACCGCCGAGTTGCTGGTCGGGCTGGATCACGGCGACGACGCGGCGGTGGTGCGCCTGGACGAGCGGACCGGCCTGGTCAGCACCGCCGACTTCTTCACCCCGGTGGTCGACGACGCGTACGACTGGGGTCGGATCGCCGCGGCTAACGCGCTCTCCGACGTGTACGCGATGGGCGGCACCCCGCTTATCGCGCTCAACCTGCTCTGCTGGCCGCGCGACGTGCTGCCGATGGAGTTGGCCGGCGAGGTCCTGCGCGGAGGGCAGGACGTGGCCCGGGAGGCCGGCTGCCACCTGGCGGGTGGGCACAGCGTGGACGACGACGGCCCGAAGTACGGCCTCGCGGTTACCGGCACGGTCCGGCCGGACGAGCTCATCACCCTGGACGCCGGGCGGGCTGGGATGCCGTTGTCCCTGACGAAGCCCCTCGGGGTCGGTGTGCTGAACACCCGGCACAAGACCACCGGTGAGAGCTTCCCGGAGGCGGTGGCCACGATGAGCGCCCTCAACCGGGACGCCGCCCGTGCGGCGGTCGCCGCCGGCATCCGCTGTGGCACCGACGTGACCGGGTTCGGGTTGCTCGGGCACGCCTCGAAACTGGCCCGGGCCAGCCAGGTCACCGTGGCCATCGACACGGCCCGGGTGCCCTATCTGGCGGGGGCGCGGGAGGCGCTGCGCGACGGCCACGTCAGCGGCGGCAGCCGGCGCAACCTGGAGTGGGTGACCCCGTGGACCGATTTCGGGGCGGCGGGCGAGGACGAACGGCTGCTGCTGGCCGACGCGCAGACCTCCGGCGGCCTGCTGGTGGCCGGAGAGGTGCCCGGCGCGCCAGTGGTGGGCGAGCTGCTGCCCCGGGGCGAGCACCTCGTCGTCCTGCGCTGACCGAACCCGGCCGGCACATCGTTCGACCTGCGGTTGTGGTCGTCGGACACGCGGCTGCGATGGTGCGGATCGGGCACCATACCCGATAAACTGTCACCTTCCCGCTACTCCGAGCAATGCCGCTCAGGGAAATTTTGCCCGGAATGGTCACAGACCGGTAACTTGCCCCCGGCTGGGGTCAAATGCCCCCCACCATCGTGTGTAAGGCCCGATTCGGAGGCCGGTGGGGACGAACGCAGCGAGGAGGCGGAATGACCGAGCTGTGGAACTGGAGAATCGACGGGGCTCAACCCGTGGAGGTATACCCGGCGCTGGCCGAGGCGCTTGGCCGGGTGGTGATGCCGCTGGCGGTGGCCGACCCGGCCCGGTTGCCGGCGTACGCGGTGGTGTGTGACGTCTGGCAGGCGCCGGGCGAGTTCGCGACGGTGGTGGACTGCTACGGGGTGCCCGATCAGCTCCCCGAGCACGCCAGCATCGCCGCGCTCGCACGACTGCTGGGCCGCAACTGCCTGTTGCGCGACGACACGCTCGACGCGGGCCGGCACCTGCTCGTGGCTCCGGACGGCACGGTCCGTCCGGTGCACTTCGACGTGCGGGACACCGATGACGGTGAGGTGCTCAGCAGGTGGCGGCTCTGCACGCTGGGCGACCCGGGCTGCCGGGGCTGGTCGCAGTGTCACCGCTCACGTTGGGCGCCCGACACGGTCGCCCCGGCGCTCGCCGCGGCCTGACCCTCTCCAGGGTCAGGTCCCGGTCGGCCGGGGTGCCGCGCCGGTCCGTCGGACAGGGCTGGCAATCAGTGGGAGGCGGTGGCCTGCCGGTCCGGGGTGCCCGAGCCGGCACCCCGCACCACCAACTGGTCGAGCAGGGTGCGGGTCGCCTCGGCCACGGTGGCCACCGCGGCGTCGAACGCGGCGGCGTTGTGCGCGGCGGGCGCCCGGAAGCCAGAGATCTTCCGGACGTACTGCAACGCCGCCGCCTCGACGTCCGCGTCGGTCACCTGCGGGGTGAACGGCTCACGCAAGGTCTTGATGCTCCGGCACATGTGCGCTCCTCTCGGGTTGCCACTCGTGGTGCCGATGGCTGTACCGACGGTGACACTGGGTCGATATTTGTCTATCCTGGTCACGGACCAGAGCCTTTCGAGCCATTCTCGCCGCTCGCGCCCCCAGCGCCCCGGGCCCCCGGAGACTCATTGTGGACCATGCCCCCACCCGCTCACCCCGTCCCGACCCAGATGACCTCGCACGCAGCCTGCACACCCCGTTGGATCGGATCGCCGTCGAGCACGCCGATCTGATCGAGGCGATCCGCAGGCGCGTCGTCGCGGGCCAATCGGTGCCGTCCGGCAGCGTGCCCGTCGCCGCCTTCAACTCGTCCATCTGAGCGATGGCCTGCCGGTGCGGTGCGCCCGGAACGGGCGGATCCTGCCGGCCGATCAGCCAGTTCGTGCTGAAGGTGCACAGTCGGTGCGACCTCAGCTGCGACCACTGCTACGTCTACCAGCACGCCGACCAGACCTGGCGGGGCCGACCGGTGCGGATGCCACCGGCGACGGTCCGCGCCGCCGCACAGCGCATCGCCGAGCACGCCCGCGAGCACGAGGTGCCGGACGTGCACGTGGTGCTGCACGGCGGTGAGCCGCTGCTGCTGGGTGCCGCCGGGCTGCGCGAGGTGCTGGCCGAGCTGCGGGCGGCGATCACCCCGTGGACGCGGCTCGACCTGCGCATGCAGACCAACGGTGTGCTGCTCGACGAGGAGCTGTGCCAACTGCTCGTCGACTACGACGTGCGGGTCGGTGTGTCGTTCGACGGCGACCGTGCCGCCAACGACCGCCACCGGGTCTTCGCCCACGGCGGCAGCAGCCACGGCCAGGTCCGCCGGGCCCTGGCCCTGCTCCGGCGACCGGCGTACCGCAGCAGCTACGCCGGCATCCTCTGCACTGTCGACGTCCGCAACGATCCCGACCGGGTCTACGAGGCGCTGCTGGCCGAGAGCCCGCCCCGGGTCGACCTGCTGCTGCCCCACGCCACCTGGGACCACCCACCGGAGCGTCCCGGCCCCGGCTCCACCCCGTACGCGGACTGGCTGGGGCGGATCCACCGGCGGTGGGTGGATGACGGGCGCCCCGGGTCGATCCGGCTGTTCGAGGCGCTGATGCCGGGTGGCGGCGGCACCGAGGCGTTCGGCCTCGCGCCGGCCGACGTGCTGGTGGTCGAGGCCGACGGCACCTGGGAGCAGGTCGACTCGCTGAAGACGGCATACCATGGCGCGGCCGGCACCGGGTTCGACGTGTTCGACCATTCGGTGGACGAGGCCGCCCGGCATCCCGGGGTGGCCATCCGACAGGACGGCGTGCAGGGGCTCTGTGCCACCTGCCGGGCCTGCCCGGTGGTCGACCGGTGCGGCGGAGGCCTGTACGCCCACCGCTGGCGCACCGGCTCCGGCTTCGACAACCCCTCGGTCTACTGCGCCGACCTGCTCAGCCTGATCGACACTGTGGACGCCTACCCGGCGCCCGGCCGCGCCGCGCCGAGCCTGTGGTCCGCCGCCTCTCCGGTCGACGACCTGCTGGACGACCTGGCGACCGGGCACGGGTCGCCGCAGACCGTGAGACGACTCGCCGACGACCAGTTGGCCATCACCCGGATGCTGTTGGCGGCCTGTCGGGAGTTGTCCGACAGTGCGGCCGCCTGGGAGGTGCTCGCCGACCTTGAGCTGAAGGCGCCGGAGGCGGTCCGAGCGGTCCTGGAGCACCCCTTCGTCCGCCCGTGGCTGGTGCACCGCCTCGACCCGTCGGCCCGGTCCGGCGCCCGCGCGGCTGCCGACCCCCTGCCGGCCCTCGCCGTCGCCGCGGCCGTCCGGGTGGGCGTCCCCGTCACTGTGGACGTCCCGGTGCGGGCCGACGCGATCACGGTGCCCACGCTCGGCAGCCTGCTGCTGCCCGGCCTGGGGGAGCGCGCCGAGGTGACAGTCCTGCCCGGTGGGTTCCGGGTTCGGGGCGGGTCGGCGGACCGGACCGTCCTCCTCGACACTGTCGAGCCGTCGGCCGGCTGGCGACCGGTGCGCGACGTGCCGACGCCGGCTGGCCGGCTGTCCATCGAGGACGGCGACCCGTACCGGGACTGCTACGGCCAGCCGGTGGCATCGCGCCTGGACACCCCGGCCGCGCAGGCGTTGGGCCGTACCCTGGTCGAGGCCTGGCAGATCGTGCGCCGGGACGTGCCGGCGCACGCGGCGGCGCTCGACGGCGGTCTGCGCGCCGTCGTGCCGTTGGCACCCGACCCGGCGCGACCACTGCGCAGCGCGACCGCCCGGCACGCGTTCGGTGCGGTCGCCGTCACCCCCCATCCGGACCCGGAGACGATGGCGGTGCTGCTCGTGCACGAGTGGCAGCACGCGAAACTCGGTGCCGTGCTCGACCGGTACGACCTGGTGGCACCCGGGCACAGCCCCCGGATCACGGTGCCGTGGCGCCCCGACCCGCGGCCACCCGAGGGGGTCCTCCAGGGGGTGTACGCCCACCTGGCCGTCACCCAGGTGTGGCGGGCCCGGGCGGCGACCGAGGGCGGGGAAGCGTCGGCGCACGCCGCCCGTTACCTGGCGTGGACCCGGGACGGCGCCGACGCGCTGCTGGCCAGCCGGTCGCTCACCGCGGCCGGTGAGCGGTTCGTCGGTCAGCTGCGCCACGCCCTGGAGGAGACCCGTGTCGGGTCCCGATGAACGTCATCCGCCCGCCCTGGGCCGCCCTCACCTCGCCGACGATCTGCGGGCGTTGGGCGTACGCCCGGGTGTGTGCCTCCTGGTGCACTGCGGTCTGCGCCGGGTGGGCCCGCTGGAGCACGGCCCCGCGACCCTCGCCGGCGCCCTGCGGGACGTCCTCGGCCCGGCCGGCACGCTGCTGGTGCCCACCCAGACCGACGGCAACTCGACCACCTCCCGGGCCCACCTGGCGGCCGTCGCCGGGATGGACCGGGCGCAACGCGAGCGGTACGAGGCGGCGCTGCCGGGCTGGGACCGCCAGACCACGCCCTCGCAGCGGATGGGCGTGCTCGCCGAGTACGTCCGCTGTGCCCCCGGTGCGGTGCGCAGTGACCATCCGCAGACCTCGTTCGCCGCGCTCGGCCCTCGGGCCCGGCAGCTCACCGGCGGCCACGACCTCACCTGCCACCTGGGAGAACGCTCACCGGTGGGTGGCCTGTACGCGGCCGACGGGCAGATCCTGCTGCTCGGCCTCGGTTACGAGGCGTGCAGCGCCCTGCACCTGGCCGAGTACCGGCTGCCGGTGCCGACGCCGGAGCGCGACTACCACTGTTTCCGGCTCGTCGACGGCCGCCGCGTACGCCTCGACTTCCGCGGGCTCGACCTGGACGACAGCGACTTTCCCCGGGTGGGTGCCGCGCTCGACGGCACACCGATCGTCCGGCACGGGCGGGTCGGGCGGGCCCAGGCTCGCCTGCTGCCGGCACGAGCCGCCGTGGACTTCGCGGTCGGCTGGTTCGCCGCGAATCGCCTGGCGGCGCAGCGTTGACGCGGGGACTACGCTGATGTTCCGGCCGCGTGGGGAGGGCGGAGGGGTGAGCACAGTGGACGCACCCTCCAGACTGCGCGCCCCGCTCTTCTTCATCAGCTATTCCCGGGCCCCGGTCGGCCGCGCCACCGGCAAACCCGCCGAGTACGTCTCCCGGTTCTTCGAGGACCTCTCCGTCCACGTCAGTGAGCTGGTCGGCCCGGTGACCGGAGTGGACGCCGGCTTTCTGGACAGCTCCATCGCCGGCGGTGAACGGTGGAGCCCGGAGCTGCTCCAGGCCGCCGGCACCTGCCAGGTCTTCGTCCCGCTGGTGTCCAGCGCGCTGCTCGGCAGTGACTGGTGCGGCCGGGAGTGGGACGCGTTCTCCCGCCGGACGATCGTCCCGCGGCACAGCTCCGCCTCGCCCCACGAGACGGCCATCGTGCCGGTCACCTGGTCGCCGACGAACGGCACGGCGCTGCCCCGGGTGCTCCGCGACATCCAACGGTTCACCCCGACCGCCGTGCCGGATCCCGACATCGCGGTGCACTACCAGCGGGATGGGGTCTATGGGTTGCTGACCATGCAGTGGGAGAACGCGTACCGGGCGGTGGTCTGGCGGCTCGCCCAGCGGATCGTGGCGATCCACCGGTCGTACGTGGTGCAGCCCTGGGTGCCGGCGAGCGTGGACGAGCTGTGCAACCGGTTCACCGAGGAGCCGGGATGAGCCCGCCGACGGACCGGCGCCGACCGGCAGCGCGCGGGACGTACTTCTTCCTCAGCTACGCCCACTCGGCGCCCCCGCCGGGCGCACGCGCCGACGCCGACGTCTGGGTCGGCCAGTTCTTCGCCGACCTGTCCGACGAGGTGCGGCGCCAGGCGCGACCGGTGGCGGGGATGCGGATCGGCTTCTTCGACCAGCACATCCCGTTGGGTGCCGACTGGAAGGCGGCTCTCGCGGAGGCGCTGGGCGACGCCGAGGTCTTCGTTCCGCTCTACTCGCCCGGCTACTTCAGTCGCCCGTGGGCGTTGGGGGAGCAGGAGTCCTTCCGGGCCCGGCTGACCGCCGCCGGGTCGGCCCGGCTGACCGCCGGCCACCTCACCCCGGTGCTGTGGATCCCGTTCCCACCGTGGGAGGCGCATCCGGAGCTGGACGGCGCCCTGGACCTGGGCCGGGACGTCCCGGCGTACGCCGAGGACGGCCTGCGGGCGTTCTGCATGCTGGCCTCCTACCGGGCACAGTACGAGCTTCTGCTGAGCCGCCTGGCCAGCCGGATCGTGCACACCGCCGAGCGGCGACCGCTGGGCCCGTCCCGCGCGCCGGGCCTCGACGAGGTCGTCCGCCCGGGGCCGACCGACCCGGACTTCGTCGTCGCCGTCCTGGCGCCGACCCGGGACCACCTGCCGACCGATCGCGACCCCGCCGGCTACGCGGCCAGCGGCCGGCTGTGGCGACCGTACGGGCGCCGCCAGGAGTTGCCCGCCGCCGAGTACGCGGCCAGCACCGCCGAGCGGCTCGGGCTGTCCGCCCGCACGGCGGACTTCGCGCAGGCCGCCGGGCTGCTCGATCGCCGACCGGCCGTGCTGCTTGTCGACCCGTGGATCGCGGCCTCGCCGGACGCCGCCGCGATGCTCGCCAGCCAGCTGCACGGCCTGCGGGAGTGGGTGGTTCCACTGGTGGTCACCGACGACGACGACACCCAGGACGCCAGCCGGTGGGCGACCGAGGTGACGCAACTGCTGCACGACGCCGGCCTGCCCCAGGTCAAGCGGGCGTGCAGCATGCCGGAGTTCGTCGACCTGATGCCGGCGCTGGTCACCGAGGCTCGCCGTCAGTTCCTCAAGTACGGCCCGGTGGTTCCCTTCGAACCGCCACCGGAGCCGGTGCCGAGCCTGCGTGACGGCCTGCCGCCGGCCGGCTCGACCGTCACCCCCGATCCCACGTCCACGCCTGACGATCCGGCACCATTGCGTCCCCACGGAGAAAACCGATGAACAACGATCGCGAAGGCCAGGTCGTCACCTTCTACTCGTTCAAGGGTGGGACGGGCCGGACGATGGCGTTGGCCAATGTGGCCTGGATCCTCGCGGCCAGTGGCCGGCGGGTGCTCGTCGCCGACTGGGACCTCGAGTCACCCGGCCTGCACCGCTTCTTCCACCCGTTCCTCGACGCCGAGGCGATCCAGGGCACCAGCGGTGTGATCGACATGATCCGCGACTACGAGTGGGAGACCACCCGGGTCGACGACCGGCCGGACCGCTGGATGGAGCAGTACGCCCGGGTCGGGCGGCACGCCTTCTCGCTGCGCTGGAACTTCCCCGACGGCGGGGGTCTGGACTTCCTCTCCGCGGGCCGGCAGAACAGCGACTACGCCGTCTCGGTGAGCGGGCTGGACTGGGACAACTTCTACAACCGGCTGGGCGGTGCGCAGTTCTTCGAAGCGCTGCGGGCGGACATGAAGCGCCAGTACGACTTCACCCTGATCGACAGCCGGACAGGGTTGAGCGACGTCGCCGACATCTGCACCCTGCACCTTCCGGACACGCTGGTCGACTGTTTCACGCTCAGTGACCAGGGCATCGACGGCGCGGCCCGGGTGGCGCACTCGGTACGCGACAGGTACCGGCGGCGCGACATCCGCGTCCTGCCGGTGCCGATGCGCGTCGACCAGGCTGAGAAGGAGCGGGCCGAGGCGGGTCGTCTGCTGGCCATGCGGCGGTTCGCCGGGTTGCCCGCGGGCATGACCGAGGCCGAACGGCGGCGCTACTGGGCTGCCGTCGAGGTCCCGTACCGGCCGTTCTACGCGTACGAGGAGACACTGGCGACGTTCGGGGACCCGCCCGGCTCGCCGACGTCTCTGCTGGCCGCGTTCGAGACGTTGACGGGGATCCTCACCGACGGCGCGGTGACCGCGCTGCCGCTGATGGACGAGTCGGTGCGGGAGCGGGGCAAGGCCCGTTTCCGTCGACGCACCGAGGCGATCGACGACCAGATCGTGCTCCGGTGTGCGCCGGAGGACGCCATCTGGGCCGAGTGGCTGGAGCGGGTGCTCAGTTCGGCCGGGTTGCGGGTGGTGGAGCCCACCGCCGCCGTCGGGTCCGCGGGCACGCCCGCGCCGCGCACGCTGACAGTGGTCTCGCCGGCCTACGTGGCAACGCCGTCCGGCGGTCTGCCGGACCGGGACACCAGCACCGGTTCCACGGCGCTCGCCGTGTATGTCGCCGACCTGCGCCCGCTGGCGGAGTTCCCCTCCCAGAGCTCCACCAACCTGGTCAATGTGAGCGCGGCGACCGCCGTGGAGCGGGTGTTGCGGCTGGTCGGCCGGCCGGTGCCGTCGTCTGCGGACGGCCCGGCGGGCGGGAGCACCCGTTTTCCCGGCACCGAACCGTTGATCTTCAACGCCCCCAACCGGAATGCCCGGTTCACCGGCCGGGAGGACGACCTGGCCCAGCTGCGCGCGCAACTGCAGAGCGGGGGCAGCGCGGTGGTGCTGCCGGTCGCCCTCCAGGGCATGGGCGGCGTCGGAAAGACACAGGTGGCCCTGGAGTACGTGCACCGTTACAAGACCGCGTACGACGTGGTCTGGTGGATCGTGGCGGACCCGCCGCAGTTCGTCGACACCGCCCTGGCCGACCTCGCCAGCCGCCTCGGCATCCTCGCCGGGCCGACCGTGCCCGACACGGTCCGGTCCGTGTTGCAGGTGCTGGGCCGAGGCGAGCCGTACGAGCGGTGGCTCGTCGTGCTCGACAACGCCGAGGAGCTCGACCAGATCGAGCCCTTCCTGCCCCAGGGCCCGGGGCACGTCCTGCTGACCTCGCGCAACCGCGCCTGGGGTGACCGGGCGAACCCGATCCAGGTGGACGTCTTCAACCGCACCGAGAGCGTCGCGCACCTCGCCCAGCGGGTGCCCACGATCAGCGCGGAGGAGGCCGACCGGGTGGCCGAGGCGCTCGGCGACCTGCCGATCGCGGTGGCGGCTGCCGGCGCGTGGTTGGCCGACACCGGCACGTCGGTCGCCGACTACCTGCGACAGATCGAGCGGCACGGCCCCAGCGCGCTCTCCGTCGAGGCGACCTGGGACCTGTCGCTGAACCGGCTGCTCGACCAGGCGCCCGCCGCGTACCGGCTGTTGCAGCTCTGCTCGGTGCTGGCCCCGGAGATCGCGCTGGAGCTGATCTACAGCGACGAGATGGCGGCGGCCCTCGTGCCGTTCGACCCGTCGGTGTCTGAACGGCTCGTCCGCGGTGCGCTGGTCCAGCAGATCAACCGGCTCGCCCTGCTCAAACTCGACGTCCAGGGCGGCCGGGTCCAGGTGCACCGGTTGTTGCAGGCGGTCGTACGCGACCGGATGACCGATGACGAGATCGACGCGGCCCGACACCAGGTGCACCTGGTGCTGGCGGCGTCCCGGCCCCGCGGTGACGTGGACGACCCGACCACCTGGCCCCGGCTGCGGATGCTCTGGCCGCACCTGGAGGTCTCCGAGGCGTTGAACTGCCCCGACGAGTCGGTGTGTCAGCTGCTCATCGACCGGGTTCGCTACCTGTGGCAGCGCGGCGGTCTGGACCAGGCCGACGGGTTCAGTCAGGAGGTGGACGAGACCTGGTCCGCCCGGCTCGGCGACACGCACGAAGAGGTGGAGGCGTCCGCGCTGGGTCGACAGTTGTTGCACCTGCGCTTCAACCGGGCGAACATCCTTCGCAGCCTGGGCCGCTTCGACGAGGCCCGGGACCTGGACGAGGCGGTGCTGGCCGAGCAACGCCGGCTGCTCGGCCCGATGCACCCGCACAGTCTGATGACCGCCGGCAGCCTCGGCGGTGACCTGCGCGCGCTCGGCCGGTACGCCGAGGCGCTGGAACGGGACCGGTCCACGTACGCCTCCTGGCTCCAGGTGTTCGGCGAGGACCACCCCCGGACGTTGAGCGCGGCCAACAACCTCGCCGTCTCCTACCGGCTGGTCGGCGACTACCGGTCCGCCCGCAGGTGGGACGACGAGGTGCACCAGCGGCGGCGGCTGGTGCTCGGCCCCACCCACCCGTACACCCTGGTCTCCGCCGTGCGTCTGGGCAGCGACCTGCGGGAAGCCGGTGAGTACGAGAGGTCGGTCACCCTGCTGCGCACCGTGTACGACACGTACTGCGAGGTGCTCGGGCCGGACGACGGCCAGAGTCTCGCCGCGCAGGTCAACCTGGCGGTGTCCCTGCGCAGCGCCGGCCGGGGAGCCGAGGCCGCGCCGATGTTCGAGACGGCCTACCGCGAGCTCGACGAACGCTTCGGACCGGACAACCCGGACACGGTGGCGTCCCGGTCGAGCCGCGCGGCGAACCTGCTGGCCGTAGGCGACGCGGCCAGGGCGTTCACGGAGATGACCGCCGTGAGCCAGGCGTACGAGGAACAGCTGCGCCTCGGCGCGGAGCACCCGCACACGCTGGCGACGCTGAGCAACATCTCCGCTGCCGAGCGCGCGCTCGGGCGCAGGTCGGATGCCCGTGCGTCGGCGGCCCGGGCCTCCGGCGAGCTGCGCAAGGTGCTCGGCCCCGACCACCCGCACACCCTTGCCGCGGACGTGAACCACGCGGTGTGCCTCGCCGAGGAGGGGGAGTGGGACTCGGCGCGGGAGCGACTGCGGGAGACCGCCGATCGCCTGGCCACGGTGATCGGCGCGGATCACCCCGACACGCTGCGCTGCCGCGGTGATCTCTCCCTGGTGTCGAGGCGGGCCGGTGGCGAGGCCCCCGCCGAGGACGTCGGCGCGGTGGCGGACCGGCTGGCCGAGGTGATCGGCCCGGAGCATCCGACGGTGCAGACCCTGCGTGAGCGGCGGTTCGTCGTCCGGGTGATCGACCCGCACACGATCTGACCGGGGTTGGTCCGGCGGGGTGGGTCAGGTCCGCCTCGCCGGGCCGAGCACTGAACGACTGTCGGTCAGACCCGCGGGGTGGTCGCGAGGTCCGGCGTGGCCAGCCAGCTGAGGGTCTGCGGCAGGATCTCCACAGCGCCGAAGTGCGCGGCGCCGGGCTGCACCTGGACCTCGGCCCGCGAGATCTGCGACGCGAGCCAGCGGGAGTGCTCCACCGGCGAGAAGCGGTCCTGCTCACCGTGCCAGAGCCGGACCTCCGCGCGGATGGCGCTCAGGTCGAACCCCCAGCCACGCCGTATCGCCAGCACGTCGTCGATCCAGCCCTCGGGGCCGTGCCGCAAAGCCTCGGAGTACATGTCGGTCAGCAGTCGGCGGATCGCGACGTCGTCGACGACCCGGATGTCCTCGTCGGGCAACTGGGGGCGCAGGAAGTCCAGCAGCGTCATCGGATCCCGCCGGGCCTCCTCAGCGCGGACCTTCAGGTTGAGCGTGAGCTCGGCCAGGTCCTCGTCGGCCTGCCCGTAGTCCTCCACGTTCGACTCGGCCATCCCGGCGTACCAGTCCAGGTCGGGTGCGCCGGCCGGGGCGAGCCCCACCAGGACGGCGGCCCGGGTGACCCGGTCCGGCAGCAACGCCGCGCAGGCCAGGGCGTGCGGACCGCCACCGGACCGGCCCACCACCGCGAACCGCTCGATGCCGAGGTCGTCGGCGATCGCCGCCACGTCGGCGGCCGCGTCGGCGACCCGCCGACCCTCGTGCCGGTCGGAGTCGCCGTAACCGGGCCGGTCGTAACAGACGAGGTGCACGCCGAGGCGGTAGACGACGATGCCCCGGGGCCGGGGGCCGCTGCGACTGCCCGGGGTGCCGTGCAGCAGGAAGACCGCAGGCCCGTCCGGCGAGCCGGAGGTCTCCACCGCGAGGTGCCGCCCGTCCGGGGTGGTGACGGTGCGCTGTGCCGCATCTTGTCGCGTCACGGTTGGCCTCCCGCGGGTCGTCATGTGCTCCCCCGTGAATGGAGCCGCGCATTGTCGGCGCTGAGTGCAAAGCCCCCGAAACCGCCCAGAACACATTCTTGTTGTGCAGCGTACTGCCCGTCGTGGATGCCCGCTATGGGCCGCCGGGTCAATGCCGGTGGGTTGGGGCCGCCGAGCGGGCCGCTACCCTGGTAGCCCGAGGGGAAGGGGCACCAAGAGGGTGGCTAGGACCTACAACGTCGTGACGTACGGCTGCCAGATGAACGTGCACGACTCTGAGCGCATCTCCGGCCTGCTCGAACAGGCCGGCTACGTGCGTGCGGTGCCCGCCGACGACACCCCGGACATCGTCGTCTTCAACACCTGCGCCGTCCGGGAGAACGCCGACAACCGGCTCTACGGCAACCTCGGTCGGCTGCGCCCGGTGAAGGACAAGCACCCCGGGATGCAGATCGCGGTCGGCGGCTGCCTGGCCCAGAAGGACCGAGGCGAGATCGTCCGCAAGGCGCCCTGGGTGGACGTGGTCTTCGGCACCCACAACATCGGCTCGCTGCCGGTGCTGCTGGAGCGGGCCCGGCACAACGCCGCCGCCGAGGTGGAGATCCTGGAGTCCCTCGACGTCTTCCCCTCCACGCTGCCGACCCGCCGCGAGTCCACGTACGCCGGGTGGGTGTCGATCTCGGTGGGCTGCAACAACACCTGCACGTTCTGCATCGTGCCCGCGCTGCGCGGCAAGGAGAAGGACCGCCGTCCCGGCGACATCCTCTCCGAGGTGCGCGCGCTGGTCGACGAGGGCGTGCTGGAGGTGACCCTGCTCGGGCAGAACGTCAACTCCTACGGGGTGGAGTTCGGCGACCGGTACGCGTTCGGCAAGCTGCTGCGGGCCTGCGGTGACATCGACGGGTTGGAGCGGGTCCGGTTCACCAGCCCGCACCCGAAGGACTTCACCGAC
Source organism: Micromonospora sp. M61 (assembly GCF_018070245.1). NCBI lineage: Bacteria > Bacillati > Actinomycetota > Actinomycetes > Micromonosporales > Micromonosporaceae > Micromonospora > Micromonospora sp. M61. The sequence continues at coordinate 53,618 of NZ_JAGPYA010000025.1, forward strand.
GACGTGATCGCCGCGATGGCCGAGACGCCGAACGTCTGCCACTCGCTGCACATGCCGTTGCAGTCCGGCTCCGACGACGTGCTCCGGGCGATGCGCCGGTCCTACCGCTCCGAGCGCTACCTGGGGATCATCGAGAAGGTGCGGGCGGCGATGCCGGACGCGGCGATCACCACCGACATCATCGTCGGCTTCCCGGGTGAGACCGAGGCCGACTTCCAGCGCACCCTGGACGTGGTCCGCGAGGCCCGGTTCTCCTCGGCCTTCACCTTCCAGTACTCGAAGCGCCCCGGCACCCCCGCAGCGACCATGGACGACCAGTTGCCCAAGCAGGTCGTGCAGGAGCGCTACGAGCGGCTGATCGAAACCGTCGAGGAGATCACCTGGGCGGAGAACAAGCGCCTGGTGGGCGAGACCGTCGAGGTGCTGGTCGCGGTCGGCGAGGGCCGCAAGGACGAGCGCACCGGCCGGATGTCCGGTCGGGCCCGCGACGGCCGGCTCGTGCACTTCGCGACCGACACCGCGGACGGGCAGTCGCTGGCCGGCCAGATCCGCCCGGGCGACATCGTGCACACCACGATCACGTACGCCGCGCCGCACCACCTCAACGCCGACGGCGCGCCGGTGGCGCACCGGCGGACCCGGGCCGGCGACGCGGCCGAAGCGGGGCGTTCCCCGCGTACCCCCGGGGTGTTGCTCGGTCTGCCCACGATCGGCGCACCGCCGCTCGCTGCCGCACCGACCGCCGGCTGCGCCACCCACTGAGCGCGGGAGGGCCCCTTGTCGTCGCGCGATGACAAGGGGCCCTCGTTCAGACCGTGATCCGACCGGTGCCGGCGGACGGCCGACGCGGGAAGCGTCGACCGTCCCGACAACTCAGCAGCTGGCGCCGTTGAGCTTCACCGTGCCCGGCGCGCTGGCGGTGCCGTTGGCGGTGAAGCCCACGGTGACCGACCCGCCCGCCGACAGCGACGGGGTGTGCCCCGGTGCGGCCGCGGTGACCGTCGTGCCGGACTGGGAGACCGTGGCGTTCCAACCACTGCCCAACGTCACCCCGGACGGCCAGGTCCAGGTGACCGACCACGGGTTCACCGCGGCGGAGCCGGTGTTCTTCACTGTCAACTCACCCTGGAAGCCGCCCTGCCAGGCGTTGACCTGCCGGTAACTCACAGTGCAGGCGCCGGTGGGCGGGTCCGTCGGTCCGTCGGGCGGTGGGGTGGTGGTGCCGCCACCGGTCGGCGCGATCAGGTACGGCTGGAGGATCGCCTGCTTGGTGGTGTTGATGTTCGTCCAGTCGTCCAGCGCGATGCCGCCGGTGTCCCCCGAGTTCGGGTTCCACGACCAGTAGGTGAAGGACATCCCGGTCACCCCGGTGCCGGTGTAGGCCATCAACTTCTCCAGCCACACCCTGTCCTTCGGGTCCGCCAGGGTGCTGCCGAACTCACCCATCATGATCGGCGCGATGTTCTGCTTGTAGAGGTAACCCCAGTACTTGTCCCAGATGGCCGGCATGTTCGCCGGGTAGTCCGGGGCGTCGAACCAGGTCTGCCGGTAGACCGAGGTGGCGTACTCGTGCGGCGAGTAGACCAGCCGGTTCGCCACGTTCAGCCGTACCGGGAACTGACCGGCCTTGGACAGGTTGCCACCCCACCAACCACAGTCCTCGTCGTTGCTGGTGTCGCCGTCCCACACGTTGGAGAGGCCACCGCTGGGGCAGCTCACCCCCTCCACGAAGATCAACCAGTTGGGCTGGACGCCGAGGATCGCGTTACCGGCCCGCTCGGCGGCGAGCCGCCAGTCCCGGGTGGTGTCGCCGCAACCCCAGCACGCGCCGGTGGCCGCCGGGTTGGTGCCCTCGGCGTGCGGCTCGTTGTGCAGGTCCGCGCCGATCACCGTGGGGTTGCCCGCGTACCGCTGGGCCAGCATCTTCCAGTCGTTGATCCAGGTCGCCTCGGAAACCGTCGACGTGTACCACAGCGGCGACTGCCCGGCCGCCGTCGGCCGGTGCCGGTCCAGGATGATCCGCATCCCCTTGCTGCCGGCGTAGTCGATCACCTTGTCCAGGATCTGCAACGGCGACAACCCGACCAGATCCGGGTTGACGAAGTCGTTGACCCCGCTGGCGGTCGCGCCCGGCTTCAGCGCGTCGTTCGAGTACGGCACCCGCAACGTGTTGTAACCCAGCCGGGCCATCGTGTCGAGCTGCCCCCGCCACGGGTTGTTCGACCACAGCCCGTGGAAGGTCTTGTTGTCGGTCTCCATGCCGAACCAATTGATACCGGTCAACCGGACCGTGGCGCCGGTGCTGTCCACGATCTGATTGCCGCTGGTGTGCAGGTAACCGGTGCCGGTGCCGCCCGGCGCGGCGACCGCCGGACCGGTGCTGACCGCGACGGCGACGAGCGCGCCAGCCGCGGCGGTGGCGAGCGCGGCCAGCGCGCCGCCGAAAGAGGTGGGACGGTGCATGCGAGCTCCACTTCGGATGCCCGACGCCGCCGTCGGCGGCGCGGGCGGAAGACCGGGGGAGGCCGTCCGCCCGTCACGCTCCCTCAGGAGTACGCGCACAGCGCGGAACGACCCATGTCACGCGGACGTGGTCACTCGCGTAACGCACACCGACGATCCCCGACGACGTCGTACCGCCGTCAGCGCCCTCGCGTCGATGCCCGACCTGGCTCTGTCGCTCATTCTGATCAGCAGTCTTCAATGCGTCAACCAGCCGTCCGGCTGGCCCCGCCCACCGTCCCACGCCCGTGCCCCGCGCCCCGCCCCGCGCTCGCCCCGCGCTCGCCCCGCGCCCCGGCAAGCCGGCAACTTCAGGGAAACTGCTGCCTCAGGCGCATCTGAGGCAGCAGTTTCGGGGAAGTTGCGAGGATCTTGGGCGAGGCGCGAGGCGCGAGGCGCGAGGGCCTTGGACATGCGGGAGCCCCCGGTCCCCTCGCAGGGACCGGGGGCTCCGGAAGACGTCAGCTCAGCCGGCCTGCTCGGCGAGTTGGAGGAACTGCCGCTTGGCGGTGAGCGCCTGCTCGGCTTCCTTGATCCGGCGTGCGTCCCCGGCGCTCTGCGCCCGGGCCAGCCGGTCCTCGGCTTCCGCCACCTGCGCCCGCATCTGGGCGAGCAGCGGGTTGTCCTCCTTGGTGGTGCGGCGCCACGCCGAGTCCATCACGTCGCGGACCTTGTCGTCGATGGCGCGCAGCCGGCGCTCCAGCCCGGCAGCCGCCTCGCGGGGCACCCGGCCGGCCTCGTGCCACTGTGCCTGGATGTCCCGCAGCTTGGCCTGGGCGCCCTTCGGGTCGGCGTCGATGTCCAGCGCCTCGGCCTCGGCGAGCAGGGCCTGCTTGCGCTCCAGGTTGCCGCGCTGCTCGTTGTCCCGGGCGGAGAAGACCTCACTGCGCCGGCTGAAGAAGGCGTCCTGCGCACCCCGGAATCGTTCCCAGAGCTTCTGCTCGGCCTCCTTGGAGGCGCGCGGCGCGGCCTTCCACTGGGTCATCAGATCCTTGAGCTGGTTGGCGGTGGCGGCCCAGTCGGTGGATTCCTGGAGCTTCTCCGCCTCGGCGACCAGCTCCTCCTTGACGGTCTGCGCCTGCTTGCGCTGCGAGTCCAGGGAGGCGAAGTGGGCGCCCCGACGTCGGGTGAAACCGTCCCGGGCGGCGGCGAACCGCTTCCACAGCTCACCGTCGGCCTTCTTGTCGACCCCACGGATGGTCTTCCACTCGTCGAGGATCTCCTTGAGCCGGTCCCCGGCGGTCTTCCAACCGGTGGACTCGGCAGCGAGCTTCTCGGCCTCCTCGACCAGTGCGGTCTTGCGGGCCAGGGCCTCACCGCGAGCGGCGTCCCGGGCGGCGCGCGCCTCACCGGCCTTCTCCTCGGCCAGGGTCGCCAGCTTGTCCAGGCGAGCGGCCAGGGCGTCGATGTCGCCGACGACGTTGGCCTCGGGGAGCGTGGCGCGGATCCGCCGGATCGTGCTCAGCGAGTGCCCGGCATCCGCCGCACCCGACTTGAGCCGCGCTTCGGTCAGATCCACCTCGGTGACCAGATCGGCGAAGCGGCGCGCGAAGTGTGCCAGACCTTCCTCCGGCGCACCCGCCTGCCAGGATCCGACCACCCGCTCACCCTCGGTGGTCTTGACGTATACGGTGCCGTCCGCGTCCACCCGTCCGAAGGCAGTCCAGTCGCTCATGTGCCCATCCTCGTTCTCCCGGCGTCGAGGGAATGGACCCCCGTCGCCGCCACGGCGCAGCCAAGTTGCTTCCGGCATTGTCACAGGTCTTACCCGGTCCGCGTCGAGCGCCTATCGCCGACCGTGACCATACGGTGTCCTAGGGGCCGAATGACCGGATCGGCGCGGAGACGCACCGGGGATTCCCGCTACGGTGAACGGGTGCCACTGGTCGCCGCCGCTGTCTGCCCGCATCCGCCCCTGCTCGTGCCGGAGGTGGCCGGCTCCGCAACCCCCGAGCTGGACGACCTGCGGACGGCCTGCGACACCGCCGTACGCCGGTTGCTGGCAGCCGACCCGGACCGCGTGGTGCTGCTCGGCACCGGTCCGGTGACCGGGCCGATCCGCCCCCCGGCCACGGGTTCCCTGCAGCCATGGGGTGTCGACCTGGACGTGCCGCTGGTCCCCGGTCAGCCCGACCGGGGAGCGGTGCTGCCGTTGAGCCTGACCATCGGCGCGTGGCTGCTCGCCCGGCACGACGCGCGACTGCCGCTGAGCGCTGTGCAGGTGGCCGCTGACGCCGGCCTGGCCGAGCTTTCCGCGCTCGCCGACGAGGTGTCCGCCACGGGTGACCGGGTGGCGTTGCTGGTGCTCGGGGACGGGTCGGCCTGCCGGGGAGAGAAGTCACCCGGGTACGACGACCCGCGCGCCCTCCCGTACGACCAGCGGGTTGCCGGGGCGCTGGCCGACGCGGACCTGGACGTCCTGCTCGGCCTCGACCCGGTGGTGTCGGCGGAGCTGAAGGCCGCCGGCCGCGCGCCCTGGCAGGTGCTCGCCAGCGCGGCCCGCGCGGCCGGCGGGGGATGGCGCGGCGAGTTGCTGCACGACGCGGCCCCCTACGGTGTCGCCTACTTCGTGGCGTCCTGGGAGCGGGTGTGACCAGCGACGCGGGGGGCACTGTCGTCGCGGTGGTCGGCCCGACCGCGGCGGGCAAGTCGGCGCTGAGCATCGCGTTGGCGCACGCCCTCGACGGCGAGGTGGTCAACGCCGACTCGATGCAGCTCTACCACGGTATGGACATCGGCACCGCCAAGTTGACCGTCGCCGAACGGGACGGGGTGCCGCACCACCTGCTGGACATCTGGGACGTCACCGAGCCGGCGAGCGTCGCGGAGTACCAGCGGCTGGCCCGCGCGGCGGTGGACGACATCCTGTCCCGGGGTCGGGTGCCGCTGCTGGTCGGTGGGTCCGGGCTGTACGTGCGGGCGGTGCTGGAGCGTTTCGAGTTCCCCGGCACCGACGCAGTGCTGCGGGAGCGGCTGGAACGCGAGTTGGCCGAGGTCGGCCCCGCGCCGCTGTACGCGCGGCTGCGCGCCGCCGACCCGGTCGCCGCGGACGGCATCCTGCCCGGCAACGGTCGGCGGATCGTCCGGGCCCTGGAGGTGATCGAGCTCACCGGCGCGCCGTTCACCGCCTCGCTGCCGCAGCCGACGCCGTACTACCCGTCGGTGCAGCTCGGCGTCGACCTGGACACCGGGCTGCTGGACGAGCGGATCGCCCTGCGCGTCGACCGGATGTGGGCTGACGGCCTGGTGTCGGAGACCCGCGAACTGGTCGGGCGGGGGCTGCCCGAAGGGCGGACGGCGAGCCGGGCGCTGGGCTACCAGCAGGTGCTGCGCATGCTCGCCGGTGAGCTGACCGAGTCGCAGGCGCACGACGAGACGGTTCGCGCCACCCGGCGTTTCGTCCGCCGGCAGCGGTCGTGGTTCCGGCGTGACCCGCGGATCCACTGGCTGGATTCGGCGACTCCGGACCTGATCGGGGCCGCCCTCCGTCTGGTGCCCGCCGAGACGCGATAATGGGGGCGTGGAGTTCACCAAGGGCCACGGCACCGGCAACGACTTCGTCCTCCTTCCCGACCCGGACGGTCAGCTCGACCTGACCCCGGAGCTGGTCGCGGCGCTCTGCGACCGGCGGCGGGGCATCGGCGCGGACGGCGTGCTGCGGGTGGTCCGCGCGGCCAAGCATCCGGACGGCGCCGGGCTGGCCGGCGAGGCCGAGTGGTTCATGGACTACTGGAACGCCGACGGTTCGTTCGCCGAGATGTGCGGCAACGGCGCCCGGGTCTTCGTGCGCTACCTGCTCGACACCGGGCTGGCCACGCCCGCCGGCGCGGCGTTGCCGGTGGCCACCCGGGCCGGCGTCGTGCGTGCGCTGGTCGAGGGCGACGTGGTGTCCGTCGAGATGCGCCGACCCCAGGTGTACGACAGTTCCGCCGCCACCCTCGGCGGGCTGACCCTGATGGGTGCGGTGGTGGACGTCGGCAACCCGCACCTGGTCTGCGTCCTGCCGGCGGGTGTGGAGTTGTCCGCGCTGGACCTGACGACCGCGCCCGGGTTCGACCCGGAGGTCTTCCCGAGCGGGGTGAACGTGGAGTTCATCGTGGCGGGCGACCCGGTCGACGCCACCGACGCGCACAGCCTGATGAGGGTGTACGAGCGTGGCAGCGCCGAGACGTTGTCCTGCGGCACCGGTGCCTGCGCGGTGGGCGCGGTGGCCCTGCGTGACGCCGGCCGGGACACCGGAGTGGTCGCCGTGGACGTGCCCGGTGGCCGCGTGACGGTCACGGTGACGGCGGACTCCTGCTGGCTGTCCGGCCCAGCCGTCCTGGTGGCAACAGGCGAGCTGGACCTCAGCGCCCTGCCCCGCCACCCGGGTTGATCAAGAGGTTTGTGTCAGGAACAACGCGGATCCTGACGCAAACCTCTTGATCAACAGGGGGAGTGCGTCAGGGGGTCGCGCTGGCGTTGGCCGCGATCTCGGGGAGGTCCGACGGGCCGGGGTCGGCGGCCGGAAGTGGGCTGGGGTTGTTCGCGGCGGCGCGGACGGCGGCGGCGACCGCCGGGGCGACCCGGGAGTCGAAGACGCTCGGCACGATCACCGTCGGGTTGATCTTGTCCTCACCGACCACGTCGGCGATGGCCCGGGCGGCCGCGAGGGCCATCTCCTCGGTGAACTCCTCGGCGTGCGCGTCGAGCATGCCGCGGAACACACCGGGGAAGGCGAGCACGTTGTTGATCTGGTTCGGCTGGTCCGAGCGACCGGTGGCGACCACGGCGGCGTGCTTGCGCGCCTCCCGGGGGTCGACCTCCGGGTCCGGGTTGGCGAGCGCGAAGACGATCGAGTCCTTCGCCATCTGGGCGATGTCGTCGCCGGTGAGCAGGTTCGGCGCGCTCACCCCGATGAACACGTCGGCACCCCGGATCGCACCCGGCAGGTCGCCCGAGTAGTTCTCCTTGTTGGTGTTCTCCGCCAGCCACTGCCACGCCGAGTTGAGCCCGGTCAGCCCGCGGTGCAGGGCGCCCTCCCGGTCGTACGCGATGATGTCGCCGACGCCCTGGCGCAGCAGCAGCTTCATGATCGCGGTGCCGGCCGCGCCGGCGCCCGAGACGACCACGCGGACGTCCTCGAGCCGCTTGCCGACCACCCGCAGCGCGTTGGTCAGCGCGGCCAGCACGCAGATCGCGGTGCCGTGCTGGTCGTCGTGGAAGACCGGAATGTCCAGCGCCTCGCGCAGCCGGGCCTCGATCTCGAAGCAGCGCGGCGCGGCGATGTCCTCCAGGTTGATCCCGCCATACGCGGGCGCGATCGCCTTGACGATCTGCACGATCTCGTCGGTGTCCTGGGTGTCCAGCACCACCGGCCAGGCATCCACCCCACCGAAGCGCTTGAACAGCGCCGCCTTGCCCTCCATCACCGGCAGCGACGCGGCCGGGCCCAGGTTGCCCAGGCCGAGCACCGCCGAGCCGTCGCTGACCACCGCGACGGTGTTGCGCTTGATGGTCAGCCGCCGGGCGTCCGCCGGGTTCTCGGCGATCGCCATGCAGACCCGGGCCACCCCAGGGGTGTACGCCCGGGACAGCTCGTCACGGTTGCGCAGCGCGACCTTCGAGGTCACCTCGATCTTGCCGCCGAGGTGCAGGAGGAACGTCCGGTCCGACACCTTGCGGACATCCACGCCGTCCAGCGCGGTCAACGCGTCGACCACCTGGTCGGCGTGGCCGGCGTCGGCGGTGTCGCAGGTCAGGTCGACGATCACGTGGGTCGGGTCCGAGTCCACCACGTCCAGCGCCGTGACGATCGCCCCGGCCTCGCCGACCGAGGTGGTGAGCCGGCCGATCGAGGAGGCGTCCGCGGTTACGGCGATCCGGATGGTGATTGAAAATCCGGCGCTCGGCAGTCGGGTGATGGCCACGGGATCCCTCCGTCACGGCTGTGCGGCCAGTCGGCCGCCGACCGCATTTCTACCGGGTTGTCGAGTCCGACCAGCATTCGCCCCCACTTTTGGCGACCTTCAGCATGGGCATATAGCAGGTGCGTTCGGCGTTGTGTCATGTCAGGATTACGTTCTACTTATCAAAACGGACAGGAGAACCGCTTGCGAGACCAGGAGAGCTTTGTCCCCGTCGAGGACGAGCTCGACGACGTCACCACCGGCGAGATGGAGCTGTCGGAGCGGCAGTCCCTGCGACGCGTCCCGGGCCTGTCAACCGAGCTCACCGACGTCACCGAGGTGGAATACCGCCAGCTGCGGCTGGAGCGGGTCGTCCTGGTGGGCGTCTGGACCGAGGGCACGATCGCCGATGCGGAAAATTCGCTGACCGAGCTTGCCGCGCTGGCCGAGACGGCCGGTTCGCAGGTGCTCGAAGGGCTCATTCAGCGTCGCACACGACCCGACCCGGCGACGTACATTGGCCGCGGCAAGGTCGACGACCTCGGCGCGGTGGTGCTTTCCACCGGCGCCGACACGGTCATCTGCGACGGTGAGCTGTCGCCGTCGCAGCTGCGCAACCTGGAGCAGCGCACCAAGGTCAAGGTTGTCGACCGGACGGCGCTGATCCTCGACATCTTCGCCCAGCACGCCAAGAGCAAGGAAGGTAAGGCGCAGGTCGAGCTGGCCCAGCTCCAATACCTGCTGCCCCGACTGCGCGGTTGGGGTGAGACGCTCTCCCGGCAGACCGGTGGTTCCGGCCGGGGCGGCGGCGCCGGTGGCGGTGTGGGTGTGCGTGGTCCCGGTGAAACCAAGCTGGAAACCGACCGGCGGCGTATCCGCCACCGCATCTCCCGGCTGCGCCGTGAGATCAAGAACATGCGCACGGTACGCGTCACCAAGCGTGCCCGACGCACCCGCAACTCGATCCCCGCCGTGGCCATCGCCGGCTACACCAACGCCGGCAAGTCGAGCCTGCTCAACCGGCTGACGGACGCGGGTGTGCTGGTGGAGAACGCGCTGTTCGCGACGTTGGACCCGACCACCCGTAAGGCCACCGCCTCGGACGGGCGGATCTACACGCTCTCCGACACGGTCGGCTTCGTCCGGCACCTCCCGCACCAGATCGTCGAGGCGTTCCGCTCGACGCTGGAGGAGGTCGCGGAGGCGGATCTGGTGGTGCACGTCGTCGACGGCACCCACCCGGATCCGGAGGAGCAGGTCCGGGCGGTGCACGAGGTGCTCGCCGAGGTGAGCGCCGATCGGCTCCCCGAGCTGCTGGTGGTCAACAAGACCGACGCCGCCGACGAGGACACTCTGCTGCGGCTCAAGCGGCTCTGGCCGGACGCGATCTTCGTATCGGCGTACTCCGGCAGGGGCATCGAGGACCTGCGCTCGGCCATCGAGGACCGGCTGCCGCAGCCGGCCGTCGAGGTCCGGGCGGTCCTGCCGTACGACCGGGGTGACCTGGTGTCCCGGGTGCACCGCACCGGCGAGGTGCTCAGCACGTCGCACCTGCCGGAGGGCACCCTGCTGCACGTCCGCGTCAGTGCGGAGCTGGCTGCGGAGCTGGCGCCGTTCGACGTCGCGCGGCAGGGACAGGCGGCCGGCACCCGGTCCTGAGCCCCACGGCGTCATCCACCTGAAACGCGTGGCATGCGACACTGGCCGAATGCGCCGCGTTGTTTCCTCGGTCACGGTTGCCCTCGGCCTGCTCGGGGCAACCGTGGCGCTCGCCGGAGTCGCCGCTGCGGCCCCCGCGCCCGTGTCGTCGGGGCTGCCCGCTGCCGCTCCCGGTCAGAAGCGGTGCACGATCGTCGACGAGCGCCTGCGAGAGCTGTCCGGGCTGGTCGCGACCAAGAGCGGTTACATCGTCATCAACGATGGCACCGAGGTCCCGGCACGCAAGCGGGTCTTCTTCCTCGACAGCAAGTGCAAGATCTCGAAGGAACCGGTCCGATACTCCGGGCAGGGCCCCTTCGACACCGAGGATCTGGCTCTCTCCAAGGACGGCCGCACCCTCTGGATCGCCGACATCGGCGACAACGCCGACTCGAAGGAGCGCCGCAGCCGCATCGCGCTCTGGTCGATGCCGGTCACCGGCACCAAGCAGCCGACGCTGCACCGGCTCGCGTACCCGGAGGCCAAACCGCACGACGCCGAGGCGTTGCTCATCGGCGACGACGGTAAGCCGCTCATCATCACGAAGGTGACCAGCGGCAAGGCCGAGATCTACACCCCGACGGCGGCCCTGAAGAGCGGCGACACCGACCCGGTGCCGATGAGCAGGGCCGGCGAGATCGAGCTGCCCAAGACGCAGACGGAGAACCCGCTCAACACGTTCGGTCGGATCGCCATCACCGGCGCGGCCCGGTCCCCGGACGGCTCCCGGGTGGTCCTGCGCACCTACGCGGACGCCTTCGAGTACGACGTGAGCGGCGGCGACATCGTCGGCGCGCTCACCACCGGCAAGCCCCGGGTGACGGCGTTGGCCGACCCGTTCGGCGAGGCCATCAGCTACACGCCGGACGGGAAGTCGTTCCTGACCGTCTCCGACGCGGCCCGCTTCGCCGAGGACGAGCCCCTCGACATCCTCAGCTACACGCCGTCCACCTCGACAGCGGTGCCACTCGCAGCGGCCGGCGGTGCCAAACCGGCCGCGGCGAAGTCGTGGACCGACGGTCTGAGCCTCGACGACATCACCTACCTGGTCGGCGCCGTCGGGTTGATCGGCCTCCTGTTGGTCGGCGCCGGGATCATCGGCATCGTCCGGGCCCGCCGACGGCCGCCGGCCGCCGACGGGCCCGACTCGCCGGACCCCGATGGTGAGCCGTCAGGCCCACGTGCCGGTCGTGCCGCCGACGGGCCCACCGGCCGGAAGAGCGGTGTCTACGGTGGTGGCGCGCCAGCGGGTGGCGCGGTCTACGGCGGTGCCGCGGGTCGCGGCGGCCCGGCCCCGGCGGGTGGTGCGGTGTACGGCGGCGGTGGTCGCCCGGCCGTCGCCGACGGTGGCTACGGCACGCCACGGCCGGACGCCGGCAGCGGCGTGTACGGCGGAGGTCGTCCCCCAGTCAGTGGTGGCGCTCGTCCTCCGGCCAGTGGTGGCGCTCGTCCTCCGGTTGCTGGTGGCGGTCGCCCTCCGGCCAGTGGTGGCGGTCGCCCCCCGGCTGCTGGTGGCGGTCGCCCACAGGGTGCTGGCGGTCGTCCGCAGAGTGGGGGCGGTCGTCCTGGCGGCGGTGTGTACGGCGATGGCGGCGGCCAGCCCGGCGCCGGTCGGGCGGAGCCGCCCCGGCGCGGTGGGCAGGAACCTGACCAGCGGGGCCAGCGGCCCGGCCGCCGGCGTGACGACGACGGGCCCGTCGATCCGTACGGGCAGTATCCCGGGGGCGGCCGCGGCTATCGGGGCGACCGCTACTGATGAGCGTCGCCGCGCTCACGCGCCCCTGAACAACCAACGCGGGTTGGCCGCACGCCTGAACAGCGGGCGTGGGTGGGCCGCGCTTCTGAACAGCGGGCGCGGGTGGGCGCCGTGGGCACCCACCCGCCGGCCGCTCAGATTCGGCGCAGGACCGCCACGACCCGGCCCATGATGGTGGCGTCGTCACCGGGGATCGGGTCGAAGGCCGGGTTCTGCGGCATCAGCCAGACGTGCCCGTCGCGCCGTCGGTAGGTCTTCACGGTCGCCTCGCCGTCAAGCATGGCGGCCACGATCTCGCCGGAGTCGGCGGTCGGCTGCTGCCGGACGACGACCCAGTCGCCGTCGCAGATCGCCGCGTCGAGCATCGAGTCGCCCTTGACCTGGAGCATGAAGACTTCGCCCTCGCCCACCAGCTCGCGGGGGAGCGGGAAGATGTCCTCCACGGCCTGCTCGGCGAGGATCGGCCCACCGGCGGCGATCCGACCGAGCATCGGCACGTACGCCGGGGTCGGCCGCTGCGCCCGGGACAGCTCGTCGTCGATGGCCTCGCTGGGAGCACGGACGTCCACCGCGCGCGGCCGGTTCGGGTCGCGGCGCAGGAAGCCCTTCTTCTCCAGCTCCTTGAGCTGGTAGGCGACGCTGGACGGCGACACCAGGCCGACGGCCTCGCCGATCTCGCGGACGCTCGGCGGGTAGCCGTGCCGCTCGACCCAGGTGCGGATGAACTCCAGGATGCGACGCTGGCGAGCGGTCAGGTCGATCGTCGCCGGGTCGGGGAAGGCGCTGACCACCGGGGTGACCTGGCGCACGGCGGGCTGACCCGTCCGGCTGCGCGCGGCGCTGCGGCGTCGGGTGGTGGCCGGCGGGCCCGCCTCGGTGATCTGCTGCGGGCTCTTCGGCCGGCTGGCCCGGTCCTCGGTCACGTCCGTCCTCCCTGGTCGGCGCTGGGTGCCTCGTCGGCTCGTGGTGCGTGCGGTGGTGCCACGTTGTTCATGACCGTATAGGTGAGATCGGTCATTTTCAAACATCTGTACGACCTCTCACCGGCGTGTCGGGGTGAAAAAGCGCTCCGGTCGTACGGATGTTCTGATAAATGGTACGTCAGGTAGCACTGGTGTTCGATCATCGGCCGTTTTCCCTGTCACTCTGGCCCGCTGGCCGGTAACCCGGGCGGGCCGTTCGCGTTGGGTCTTCGGGCGTGCCGATGGTCGCGGATGACCGGATGGTCCGTGACGCGCCGGACACGCCGGTCAACTTGACCCGGCTTCCCCAGCGACATACGGTCAACCCCTAGATGTAGTAGTGACACGGGCGTAAGTTGCCCACAGGTTGGGTCCGACTACCGACCGCACTCCCGTAACGTCGATCACGGCGGGCGCCCTCCGAGGGTGGCACCGCCGTGGTGAGTCGTGCCCGAGAGTGTCCGGTGTGGGCGCAGTTGATCATTTTTAGGAGGTGGGCGATGCGGTGTCCGTACTGCCGGCACGCTGACTCCCGGGTGGTCGACTCGCGGGAGGCCGACGACGGCCAGCTCATCCGACGGCGGCGTTCCTGCCCGGAATGCGGCAAGCGGTTCACCACCGTCGAGGAGGCGGTCCTCGCTGTCGTCAAGCGCAGCGGGGTGACCGAGCCGTTCAGTCGTACGAAGATCATCGGCGGGGTGCGCAAGGCGTGCCAGGGCCGGCCGGTGGACGACGACTCACTCGCGCTGCTCGCGCAGCGGGTGGAGGAGACGGTCCGGGCCAAGGGGGCCGCCGAGATCCCCAGCCACGACGTGGGCCTGGCGATCCTGGGCCCACTGCGCGACCTGGACGAGATCGCCTACCTGCGGTTCGCCAGCGTCTACCGCTCCTTCGACTCACTCGCCGACTTCGAGCGCGAGATCGAGACGTTGCGGGCCGCGGCGCGCGCCCGGGGGCAGGGCAGGGCCGATGCGGTTGAGGCCGCCGGCCGTACCAGCTGAATCTTCACAGTTTTTCAAGAGATTGGGACGCGCGGTGGGTGACCGCGCAGACGAGGGGGGCGACGGCGTGACAACTAGCCGTTCACGAAACAAGGCAGGCGCGGGGCTGAAGATCGAGCGGGTGTGGACGACCGAGGGGGTCCACCCGTACGACGAGGTCACCTGGGAGCGCCGCGACGTCGTGATGACGAACTGGCGGGACGGCTCGATCAACTTCGAGCAGCGGGGGGTCGAGTTCCCGCAGTCGTGGAGCGTCAACGCGGCCAACATCGTGACCACCAAGTACTTCCGGGGCGCGGTGGGGACCCCGGAGCGGGAGTGGTCGCTCAAGCAGCTGATCGACCGGGTGGTCACCACCTACCGCACCGCGGGCGAGGAGTACGGCTACTTCGCCAGCCCGGCCGACGCCGAGATCTTCGACCACGAGCTGACCTGGATGCTGCTGCACCAGGTGTTCAGCTTCAACTCGCCGGTCTGGTTCAACGTCGGCACGCCGTCGCCGCAGCAGGTCAGCGCCTGTTTCATCCTGGCCGTCGACGACTCGATGGACTCGATCCTCGACTGGTACAAGGAGGAGGGGCTGATCTTCAAGGGCGGCTCCGGCTCCGGGGTCAACCTGTCGCGGATCCGCTCGTCGCGTGAGCTGCTCTCCTCCGGCGGCACCGCCTCGGGCCCGGTCAGCTTCATGCGGGGCGCCGACGCCTCCGCCGGCACCATCAAGTCCGGCGGCGCGACCCGCCGGGCGGCCAAGATGGTCATCCTCGACGTGGACCACCCGGACATCGAGGAGTTCGTGGTCACGAAGGCGCGCGAGGAGCACAAGATCCGCGCCCTGCGCGACGCCGGGTTCGACATGGACCTCGGCGGCTCCGACATCGTCAGCGTGCAGTACCAGAACGCCAACAACTCGGTCCGGGTCTCCGACGAGTTCATGTCGGCGGTGGAGACCGGCGGCGGCTTCGACCTGCGCGGTCGGCTGGACGGCTCGGTGATCGACACCGTCGACGCCAAGAAGCTGTTCCGCACCATCTCCCAGGCCGCCTGGGAGTGCGCCGACCCGGGCCTGCAGTACGACGACACGATCAACGACTGGCACACCTGCCCGGAGACCGGGCGGATCACCGCGTCGAACCCGTGCTCGGAGTACCTGCACCTGGACAACTCCTCGTGCAACCTGGCCTCGCTCAACCTGATGAAGTTCCTCCGCGCCGACGGTGGCTTCGAGGTGGAGAAGTTCGTCAAGTCCGTCGAGTTCGTCATCACCGCGATGGACATCTCGATCTGTTTCGCGGACTTCCCGACCGAGAAGATCGGTGAGACCTCCCGCGCCTACCGGCAGCTGGGCATCGGCTACGCCAACCTCGGTGCCCTGCTGATGGCCACCGGCCTGCCGTACGACTCGGACCAGGGCCGCTCGGTCGCCGCGTCGATCACGTCGCTGATGACCGGCACCGCCTACCGCCGTTCCGCCGAGCTGGCCGGCGTCGTCGGCCCGTACGACGGCTACGCCCGCAACGCCGAGCCGCACAAGCGGGTCATGCGCAAGCACGCCGCGGCCAACGACGAGATCAAGCCGACCAGCCCGGTGGCCACCGCGATCGTCCGTGAGGCGACCAAGCAGTGGACCCAGGGCAACAAGATCGGTGACAAGTTCGGCTGGCGCAACGCGCAGGCGAGCGTCCTCGCCCCGACCGGCACGATCGGCTTCATGATGGACTGCGACACGACCGGCGTTGAGCCGGACCTGGCGCTGGTCAAGTTCAAGAAGCTGGTCGGCGGCGGCTCGATGCAGATCGTCAACCAGACGGTTCCGCGCGCCCTGCGCAGCCTCGGCTACCCCGAGGAGCAGGTCGAGGCGATCGTCGAGCACATCGCCGACCATGGCCACGTGGTGGACGCTCCCGGCCTCAAGCCGGAGCACTACCCGGTCTTCGACTGCGCCATGGGAGAGCGGACGATCGCCCCGATGGGTCACGTGCGGATGATGGCGGCCATCCAGCCGTTCGTCTCCGGCGCCATCTCCAAGACGGTCAACATGCCGGAGGCGGCCACCGTCGAGGACGTCGAGAAGATCTACTTCGAGGGCTGGAAGCTCGGCCTCAAGGCGCTGGCGATCTACCGGGACAACTGCAAGGTCGGTCAGCCGCTCTCGGTCGCGAAGTCCAACAAGGCCACCGAGCCGGCCGCCGTCGAGGCCGCGCCGGTCGCGGTGGAGAAGGTCATCGAGTACCGGCCGGTGCGTAAGCGCCTGCCGAAGAAGCGCCCGTCCGAGACGGTCAGCTTCTCCGTCGGAGGTGCCGAGGGCTACCTCACCGCGTCGTCCTACCCGGACGACGGCCTCGGCGAGGTCTTCCTCAAGATGTCCAAGCAGGGCTCGACCCTGGCCGGGGTGATGGACGCCTTCTCGGTGGCCATCAGCATCGGTCTGCAGTACGGCGTGCCGCTGGAGACGTTCGTCAGCAAGTTCACCAACATGCGCTTCGAGCCGGCCGGCATGACCGACGACCCGGACGTGCGGATGGCGGCCTCGGTGATGGACTACATCTTCCGTCGCCTGGCGCTGGACTTCCTGCCGTATGAGCGCCGCGCCGAGCTGGGCATCTTCACCGCTTCGGAGCGGGCCGCCCAGCTGCGGGCCGAGGCCGACGCGGAGGCCGCCGGTGTCACCGGTGCCGAGCTCACCGCGATGGCGTCGTCGGCGCCCGTGGAGGCTCCGGCCAAGTCGGAGGCCGTCGCGCAGCCGGCCCAGGAGATGGCCGAGGTGGCCGCCGCCAAGCCGGCGCCGAGCGTGGGTTCCAGCACCGAACTGCTGGAGGCCGTGATCGGCAAGGCCGCCGACGCACCGCTCTGCTTCACCTGCGGCACGAAGATGCGCCCGGCCGGCAGCTGCTACGTCTGCGAGGGCTGCGGCTCCACCAGCGGCTGCAGCTGACGTACGAACGCGAGATCCGTGAGCGCGGCAGGGATCACCTGCCGCGCTCGCGGCGTTTTTTGATCGACTCGCGTTTCACGAGACCGGGGCATCAACCTCGCCCGGACACCCCGACTTCACGAAACCCGAGTCGATCACGCGGCCGCAGCACTCCAGGAGGCGGGTGAGGCAGCGCACGGGAACGGGGGCTGAATTACCGAGGAACGGGCTGCGACGATGAGGGCATGACGACCGCCGAGGCGTACGCGGAGTTCGGCAGGCGTGAGGCGCGCGGGGTGTCGCCCACCTATGAGCGTCTGTCGCATGCCGTCGCCGACGACGATGCCCTGCTTGCCCTGCTGGATGCGCTTCCGCTGGCCAAGCGGCAGCCCAACCTGTTGTTCAGCGTCGTCCGCTGGCTCGGCGGCCGGGTCGACGACCCCGCCGCCTTTCACGACTTCACTGTGACGCACTGGCCCGCCGTCAAGGCGGAGCTGCTCACCCGGGCCACCCAGACGAACGAGAGCGGTCGGTGTGCGGTCCTGCTGCCGGTGCTCGCCGCGCTGCCGCAGCCCCTCGCCCTGCTGGAGGTCGGCGCGTCCGCCGGGCTCTGCCTGTACCCCGACCGGTACGCGTACCGCTACGGCGAGCACCAGGTCGGCTCCGGAGAGCCGGTCCTGGAGTGCGCGGCCAGCGGTCTGGTGCCGCCGACCCGCGTACCCCAGGTGGTGTGGCGGGCCGGCCTGGACCTCAACCCTCTCGACGTGACCGACCCCGGCGACGTGTCCTGGTTGGACGCGTTGATCTGGCCGGAGCACGCGCACCGGCGGGCCCGGCTGCGCGCCGCTGCGGCGGTCGCCGCGGCCGACCCGCCGCTGCTGGTTCGCGGCGATCTGGTGGACGACCTGCCGGCGCTGGCCGCCCGGGCGCCGGCCGACGCGACGCTGGTGGTCTTCCACACGTCAGTGCTCTACCAGGTGCCGCCGCCGCGCCGGGAGGAGTTCGTCCGACTGGTCCGTGAGCTGCCCGGTCACTGGATCGCGAACGAGGCCCCGGAGGTGCTGCGGCACGACGGGCTGCCCGACCCGCCGGACGATGCCATGCACAACGTCCTCGCGTTGGATGGCAGGCCGTTGGCCTGGGCCCGGGGCCACGGCCAGGCGATGACCTGGTTCGGGTGACGCCGCGGGTCGGCTCAGCGGGCCGGTTCGGGCATCCGGGCGCGTAGGGCCTGGATGAACCACTCCGCCGCCGGGGCGACCGCGTCGCCGGTCGACCAGCCGTTGAGCACCGACAGCAGGTCGACATAGCGGTCCCGGCGGGGATCGTTCGCCACGGTCAGTCGGTCGAGCAGCCGCTCGCGCAGGTCGGCGTCGTCAGGGCGGCCCCGCAGACGCGCGTACCGGTCGATGACCCTCGCGACCACGGCATCCGCCTCGGGAGCGGTCGGATCGAGACCGGCCGCCAAGGCGGGGGCCACCGCGTCCCGGACCACCGCGACGGCGTCCGGGCGCGGCAGCCCCGGGACGTCGTGGTCGGCGGCGTGCTGGCGCGCCAACCGTCGCATGCTCGCCAGGAAACTGGCGTCCTGGCACAGCTCGGCCAGCTCCAGCCACGCCTCGACCTGCTCGGTGCTGGGCTCGTCGGGCAGGCTCGGTGTCATCGACACGACGACGCCGGGCGAGGTGGGCTGGTCGCGCAGACCAGCGAAGACGGTGTTCAGGAAGTCGCCCACCAGGTGCCCCCGCTCGCGCGTGGTGAGCTGGGCCAGGCGGTGCAGGTCGTCCACCTCCGCCGGGCCCGCCCCGCGCCTCGCCGCGACGGTGAGCACCGCCTGGCGCAGCCGCAGCACCCGGATCTGCACCGCCAACGCCTCGGCGTGCGCGGCGGCCACCTCGGGCAGGGTCACCTCGCGGTTCACCACGCGGCGAACGGTGGCCAGGTCCACGCCCAGCTCGCGCAGGGTGCGGACCAGTTCCAGTCGGGCAACCGCCTCGGCGTCGAACAGGCGGTAGCCGGCGGGGCTCCGGTCGGTGGGCGGCACGATTCCCCGGTCGGCGTAGTACCGGATCGTCTTGACGCTCAGGCCGGTCCGCCCGGCCAGGTCGCCGATCGTGTACAGCGGTTTCCCGTTCATGTCCCCACCCTGCTGTCTCCCCCCGCTGGAGACTCAACCCGACACCGGCGATAGGCGCATTCAACTCGCTCAGACCCGTCCTTGGCACTGTTGTGTCCTCCGGCCAGACGTCGGCGGCGGGTCGCGCAACCCGTCCCGGACAGGGCATAGTGGCCCGCGGTGACATCGACCGATGTTGCCTGCTCGTGCTGAAGGTGGTTGGAAGTGACGACGCGCTTATGTGTCCGATGGACCCGGGCGGCCGCATTGATCACGCTGATCGGGGGGACGTTCGCGGTGTCGGCGGCGCCCGCGACGGCCGCCCCGCAGCCCGTCCGGATCCTGAGCGTGTCGGCGGAGAACGTGAAGCCCAACGAGACGGTGCGCGTGCGGTTCAGTGTCACCAACACCGGCAGCAGGGCCGAAACGGCCATCGTGGTGGTCGGCGGCGGCCTGCGATGCACCTCCGGATGCCGGGCAGAGCCGAAGCTGGGACCCGGCCGAAGCCAGACCTTCGACACGACGCTCGTCGCCCCCGCGGCTCGTCCGAATGAGATCACCGGCCTCAACATCTCAGTCGCCGTGCGGCTTGCCGGGCAGAACAGCTATGACCACAGGACGGTCTACGTCCACGGCCCGGGTGCGTCGCCATCCGGCGGGGACAAGCCGGCAGCCGGGGTGAAAAGTGTCTCCGGCCGGGTTCGCGACGCCAGCGGAAAGGCAATCGGCGGCGTGAACCTGACCGTCACGGACAGCGCCGGGCACGAATACCGGACGACCAGCAGCCGCAGCGGCCAGTTCTCGATCACGTCGAGCGACGGCAAGCCGATCGCCGAGGGCACCATCACCGTCCGCGCGACCATGGACGGCTACCGCACCGCTCGCACGACCGTACGAGGCACTGCCGGTGACGTCGCGACAGTGGGGCTGACCCTCTCGGCGGTGGCAGCGCCCACTAGGACGTCGCCGTCGCCCGCCGTGGAGGCAAGCCCTCTCGCCGCGGAGGAGGTGGGCGACGACACCCCCGCTGCTGCGCTGCCCACCCTCAAGGCCGTCAGCGAGGAGGGAAGCAGTTCGTTGCCTTTCCTGCTTTTGGGTGGCCTGCTGGTCGCTGCGGGCGTGGGCGCGCTCGCACTGGTGGTGATGCGCCTGAGGAACACACCGGACGCTGTCGCGGAGTCCGGTGTTCCCTCGACGACCCAGCTGTTGGCGCCGGCCGGTGGGAGCATGACCGACGCCCCGACAGCGGTACTGCACACCGGGGCGGTGCGCGGTTTCCCGGGCTCGTACGGCGCGCCCCCGCAGGGTGGCATCCACCAGAACGACTACCGGGGCTGAAAGCGCAGGAACGTCGAGACCGTGGCAGTGAACCTGTCGGCGTCGTCAAGCCACGGGTAGTGCCCCGCGCCCGGCTGCACGACCAGTTCGGCGCCCGGTGCCAGCTCCGCGAGTTGGGCGACCAGGCCGGGCGGGGCGCCGAGGTCGACCTCCCCGGCCAGCAGCAGCACCGGGCCCCGGTGTGCGGCGAGCGCGGCGCGGGTCGCCGGCGGATCGAAGGCGCCCTCGGCGCCGAAGACCCGGGCCGCGTCCTGGTTGCGCTGGCCCAGCTCCGCCGCCTGGTGCGCGCGGGCGGCCGCGTCCCACCGGCCGTAGAAGAACGGTGCGATCGCCTGCCAGGCATCCGCGGTCGCCCGACCGGCCACCATCGAGTCCAACGCCGCCGCTGCCGCCGGGTACCACGGCTCGCCGGCTCGGACCCGGGTGACCTCCCGTCGCAGCGTGGCGGTCGCCTCCAGTCCGAGAGCCCGCGTGCTCGGTGTGATCAGCGCGAGCCGGCCGATCCGCTCGGGATGGCGGGTCGCGTACCCCAGGGCCAGGTTGGCGCCGGCGGAGTGCGCGAGCACGTCACACCGGTCGAGGCCCAGGTGTCGGCGTAGCGCCTCGACGTCGTCGACCATCTGGTCGCAACGGTAGGTGGAGACGTCCGCCGGTACGGCCGACCGTCCGGTGCCCCGCAGGTCGAGGACGACCAGCGTCCGGTACGCGCCCAGACCGCCGAGATCACCGAGGTACGCCGAGTCCCGCATCGGCCCGCCCGGCAGACAGACCAGCGGGTCGCCCGCGCCGATGCTCCGGTACGCGAGTGTGGTGCCGTCGGACGCGGCGAAGGTGGCCATGGGTACACCCTCCCAGGGCGGTTGGGACGTGCGCTTCCCTAGACTGCCTCGGTGAGCGGAGAGCGACGACCCCTGGCCGACCGGCCGCTCACCGAGCCGCACCCGTCCCGGCTGTCGCCGGAGCACCCCGACCGGGCCCGGATCCTCGCCGCGCACGACGCCGCGCTCGCCGCCGGGGAGGCCGGCTATCTCGATCCGCAGAGCGGGTTGTTCGTGCTCAGCGCCGGCTTCCTGGCCCGCCGTGGCACGTGCTGTGGACGCGGTTGCCGGCACTGCCCGTACGTGGATGATCCACAGCCCGGATAGGCGCGGGCAGACCGGCGGAACGAGGGCTTCCGCCCGCCACCGACACCCCGTACGGTGTCCGACGGACACCTGGCGGGCGCCTTCCGCCGTCGGTCGGCGAGAGGGTGGAACGTGCGCGGGCGGATCGTGGTCGCCGGGGTGGCGGGGCTGCTGGTGAGCGGCTGTGCTGCCGAGGCCGAGCCGGTGGCGGTGCCGCCGCCGGTGCCGATCGCCGTGGACGTGGCGGCGGCCTCCTCGGGTGGGGCCTGCCGGCTGCTGGACTTCGCGGTGATCGAGCAACTGGTCAAGGTGCGCTTCGACGTGGCGGCGGCCAGCGAACAGGGCGACACGCACACCTGTGTGGTGCGGGCCAGGAGCGCGACGCTGCCGGAGCTGACACTGAGTGTGTCCGAGACCACGATCGACAAGGCCACCTTCGCCGCGGATGTGGTGCCCGACAAGGCGGCGAAGGTCACCGGGCTGGGTCAGCAGGCGTATCGGCGGACGACCGCTGCGGCGAGCGGGCATGGGCCGGTCGCCGAGGTGGGCTGGCTGGCCGCCGACGGACGGTTGGCCACGGTGAGTTGGACCGCGGCCCGTGGCGGCGAGCGCTCGGCGGCGGAGAAGCTGACCGGTGGCCTGGCCGCGCTGGCGAAAAAGGTGGACACCCGGGCGTTGTGACGCCCGGGTGTCCGGTTGATCAGTTGGCGGCGACTCAGCTGGCGGCGACGAAAACCCGGGAGGCGACCTCGCGGGGCAGCCGCACCCGGTCCCCGGAGCGGTCGATCGAGACGCCGTCGCGCTCCTGTGCCACGGTCACCGTGGCGCCCGGGTCGACACCGGCGGCGTGCAGCTGGCGCAGCACGTCGGCGTCCTTCTGCACGCTCTCGCAGATCCGGCGCACCACGACCGACCCGGAAAGACCGGGGAAGGCCAGGTTGCGCTCACCCTCGGCGGCCTCGGTGGCCTCCGCGGCCGGCGAGCCCAGCTCCTGCAGCCCTGGGATCGGGTTGCCGTACGGGGAGCGGGTCGGCCGGTTGAGCAGGTCGTACACCCGCTTCTCCACCGCGTCGCTCATCACGTGCTCCCAGCGGCAGGCCTCCTCGTGGGCCTCCTCGTAGGGCATCCCGATGACGTTGACCAGCAGCAGCTCGGCGAGGCGGTGCTTGCGCATCACCGACACGGCGCTGCCGCGACCCTGGGCGGTGAGCGTCAGGTGCCGGTCTCCCTCGACGGTGAGCAGGCCGTCGCGCTCCATCCGGGCGACGGTCTGGCTCACGGTGGGGCCACTCTGCTGCAGCCGTTCGGCGATCCGGGCACGCAGCGGCGGCACCCCCTCCTCTTCCAGCTCAAGGATGGTGCGCAAATACATTTCGGTCGTATCGACCAGGTCGTGAGACTTCATAAGGTCAGCGGCCCTCCGATGCACGATGCTACCTCGGGTGTTGGCCCGCCGGCCGCCGCCGAACCGTGAGCCCTCGGCACGAATGGTGTTGGATGGTCGCCATGTCCGGTACCCAGGAGCCGCTGGTCGAGGTCGATCGGCTCGCCGCCGAGCTCGACGACGCCGATCCGCCCACCCTGCTCGACGTCCGCTGGCGGCTCATCGGCCCGCCCGGCCACCACGACTACCTCGCCGGTCACCTGCCCGGCGCGGTCTTCGTCGACCTGGACACCGCGCTCTGCGGGCCGCCCGGCGTCGGCGGTCGGCACCCACTGCCCGACCCGGCCGCGTTGCAGGCCGCGTTGCGGGCCGCCGGCGTCCGCGCCGGTCACCCCGTTGTGGTGTACGACGGTGGCGACGGCCTGGCTGCCGCCCGGGCCTGGTGGACGTTGCGCTGGGCGGGGCACCGGCCGGTGCGCCTGCTGCACGGTGGCTTCCCGGCCTGGGTCGCCGCAGGCCTGCCGGTCTCCACCGAAGCGCCAGCCCCGACCCCCGGCGACATCGTCGTGCGTCCCGGTGATCTTCCGGTGCTCGACGCGGGGCACGCCGCCGAGCTGGCCGCTGCGGACGACGCGGTGCTGCTCGACGTGCGGGCGGCACCCCGCTACCGGGGCGAGGTCGAGCCGATCGACCCGGTCGCCGGGCACGTGCCGGGAGCGGCGAACCTGCCCGCCGGGGAGTACGTCGGCCCGGACGGGCGCTTCCCGGCCGCCGATGTGCTGAGCGAGCGGTTCGCCGCCGCCGGGGTCACCGGGGCGCGGGCTGTCGGGGCGTACTGCGGCTCCGGGGTGACCGCCGCGCAGGCGGTGCTCGCGCTGCACCTGGCCGGTCGCACGGACGCCGCGCTCTACGTCGGTTCGTGGAGCAACTGGGTGGCCGACCCGACCCGGCCGGTCGCCTCCGGACGGACTTCCGACCGCTGACCAGCGCGTGCGGTGGGCCGACGAAGGTCCTCGTGCGACGATGGGCTCATGTCCGACGACACTGTGGTGGTGTGGGACGAGTCGCTGCTCGCCTACGACATGGGTGACCATCCGCTCGACCCGGTCCGGGTGGAGTTGACCATCGCGCTCGCCCGCGAGCTGGGCGTCCTGGATCGCCCCGGGGTGCGCATGGTCAAGCCGGAGCCCGCCGACGACGCCGCGCTGACCCGGGTGCACGACCCTGCCTACCTGGCTGCCGTGCGTGCCGCGCCGCGCGATCCGCTCTTCGCCGGGTACGGGCTGGGCACGTCCGACAACCCGGTCTTCGAGGGGATGCACGAGTCCAGCGCGCTGATCGCCGGCGCGACGATGGCTGCCGCCGAGGCGGTCTGGCGCGGTGACGCACGGCGGGCGGTGAACGTGGCCGGTGGCCTGCACCACGCGATGCCCGCCCGAGCCTCTGGCTTCTGTGTCTACAACGACCCTGCGGTGGCCATCGCCCGGCTGCTCGACCTGGGCGCCGAGCGGGTCGCGTACGTGGATGTCGACGTGCACCACGGCGACGGTGTGCAGCAGATCTTCTGGAACGACCCCCGGGTGCTCACGATCAGCCTGCACGAGACCCCGCTGGCGCTCTTTCCGGGCACGGGCTTCCCGGACGAGACGGGTGGGCCGGGCGCGCAGGGCAGCGCGGTCAACATGCCGCTGCCGCCGGGTGTCGAGGACAGCGCCTGGCAGCGGGCGTTCCACGCCATCGTGCCGTCGGTGCTGCGCGCGTTCCGGCCGCAGGTGCTGGTCAGCCAGTGTGGCGCCGACGGGCACCGACTGGACCCGCTCGCCGACCTCAACCTGACGGTGGACGGCCAACGAGCCACCTACCTGGCGATGCGGGCACTCGCCGACGAGCTGTGCGACGGTCGGTGGGTGGCCACCGGCGGTGGTGGGTACGCCCTGGTCGAGGTGGTGCCCCGGGCGTGGAGTCACCTGCTGGCCGTGGCCACCGGTGACCCGATCGCCCCGGCCACGCTCACCCCGCTCGCCTGGCGGGAGCTGGTCGCCTCCCGTCGTCTGGGCCGGGAGGTGCCGTTGCGGATGACCGACGACGCGGACCCGTCGTTCGAGCCGTGGCAGCCGACCGGCGAGCCCAACGCGGTGGACCGGGCGATCGCCGCGACCCGCAAGACGGTCTTCCCGTTGCTCGGGCTCGACCCGTACGACCCGCGGGACTGAGCCGGGCCAGGGGAGGGCCACGCCGGTGACGACCGTGAGCCAACCGGTGGACGTGCTGCTCAGCGACGGCAGCACCGTCCAGTTGCGACCGATCGACCCGTCCGACGCGCCGGGCATCGTGGCGATGCACAGCCGCTTCTCCGAGCGCACCCGCTACCTTCGGTATTTCTCGCCGTACCCGCGCATCCCGGAACGGGATCTGATCCGGTTCGTCACCGTCGACCACCGCGACCGGGAGGCGTTCGTGGTGCTGGCCGGCGACCAGATCGTCGCGGTCGGCCGTTACGAGCGGCTCGGCCCGCAGGCCCCGGAGGCGGAGGTGGCCTTCGTCGTGGAGGACGCCCACCAGGGCCGGGGCATCGGCTCGGTGCTGATGGAGCACCTGGCCGACGCGGCCCGGCGCAACGGGATCATGAGCTTCGTCGCCGAGGTGTTGCCGGCCAACGGGACGATGCTGCGCGTCTTCGCCGACTTCGGCTACCAGGTCCAGCGTGAGTACGCCGACGGTGTGGTGCACCTGAGCTTCCCGATCGCGCCCACCGAGGCCACGCTGGAGGTGCAGCGTGGCCGGGAACACCGCACCGAGGCCCGTTCCATCGCCCGGCTGTTGGCCCCACGTGGCATCGTCGTCTATGGCGCCAGCGCGACCGGTCAGGGCGTCGGCGCCGCGGTGCTCGGGCACCTGCGCGACGGTGGTTTCACCGGCGTGGTGGTGCCGGTGCATCCGAGCGCGTCGACAGTGGCGGGGCTGTCCGCGTACCCCTCGGCGGTTGAGGCCGGGACGCCGGTGGACCTGGCGGTGGTGGCGGTCCCGCCGGGGGCGGCGACCGCTGTGGTCGCCGACGCCGCCGCCGCGGGGGTGCACGGCCTGGTCGTCATCTCGGCCGGCTTCGCCGAGGCCGGCGCCGAGGGCGCGGCCACGCAGCGGGCGCTGGTCCGCGCGGCGCACGCCGCCGGCATGCGGGTGGTCGGCCCGAACTGCCTGGGCGTGGCCAACACCGACCCGACGGTACGCCTCAACGCCACCCTCGCCCCGGCGCTGCCGCCGGCCGGTCGGGTGGGCATCTTCAGCCAGTCCGGCGCGTTCGGGGTGGCGCTGCTGGCCGAGGCGGACCGGCGCGGTCTGGGGCTGTCCAGCTTCGTCTCGGCCGGCAACCGGGCCGACGTCTCCGGCAACGACCTCCTCCAATACTGGCAGGACGATCCCGGCACCGACGTGATCATGTTGTACCTGGAAACCTTCGGTAACCCGCGTAAGTTCGCCCGGCTGGCCCGGCGGATCGGCCGTGCCAAACCGGTCGTGGCGCTCGCCTCGCCGGCCCGCCCGGTCGGGGTCGGAGACACCGCAGGCCCGGACGAGGTGGCGGTGGCCGCGCTCTTCGCCCAGTCCGGGGTGATCCGGGTGGACACCGTGCCGGAGCTGCTCGACGTGGGTGTGCTGCTGGCCAACCAACCGTTGCCGGTCGGCGGACGGGTCGGTGTGGTCGGCAACTCCTCGGCCCTGACCGGGCTGGCCGCCACCGCCTGCGTCGGGCACGGCCTCACGGTGGCCGACGGTCATCCCCGCGACGTCGGGCCGAGCGCCGGTGCCGCCGAGTTCGCCGCCGCTCTCGAGGAGACGGCCGCCGACGAGGGGGTGGACGCCCTGGTGGTGGTCTTCGCCCCGCCGCTGCCCGGGCAGCTGACCGATGTGGACGCCGACGTGACCGCCGCGCTGCCGGCCGCCCTCGCGCTGGGCAAACCGACAGTGGCGACGTTCCTGGTCGGCCGGCTGCCGCCGGGAGTGCCCGCGTACGGGGGCGTGGAGGAGGCGGTGCGGGCACTCGCCCGGGTGCACCGGTACGCCGAGTGGCTGCGCCGCCCGCCCGGGCTGGCACCCGAGCTGCTCGGCATCG
Organism: Micromonospora sp. M61; assembly: GCF_018070245.1. Classification (NCBI taxonomy): domain Bacteria; kingdom Bacillati; phylum Actinomycetota; class Actinomycetes; order Micromonosporales; family Micromonosporaceae; genus Micromonospora; species Micromonospora sp. M61. Next base: position 80,406 of record NZ_JAGPYA010000025.1, read on the forward strand.
ACCGGGCCGCCGCGCAGGCCGCGCTCCGCGCCGACGGCACCGACCCGGGTGCGCTGCTGGCCGCGTACGGCATCGACGTGGTGGCCTCGGTGCCCGTCGACTCGGTCGGCGCGGCCGTGGACGCGGCGACGCGGCTGGGGTTCCCGGTGGCGCTGAAGGCGGCGGATCCCGGGCTGCGGCACCGGGTCGACCTCGGCGCGGTCCGGCTCGACCTGCCCGACGAGCCGACCCTCCGCCGGGCGTACGCCGAGCTGGCGGCGACCTTCGGCGCGGACGTGCTGGTCCAACCGATGGTGCCGCCCGGTGTGGCCTGCGTGGTGGAGTTGGTGGAGGACCCGGCGTTCGGGCCGGTGGTCGGCTTCGGCCTCGGCGGGGTCGCCACCGAGCTGCTGGGCGACCGGGCCTGGCGGGCGGTGCCGCTGACCGACCGGGACGCGGCCGAGCTGGTCGACGAGCCCCGGGCGGCGCCGTTGCTGCGGGGGCACCGGGGCGCCGCGCCGGTCGACCGGGCGGCCCTGGCCGACCTGCTGTTGCGGGTCGGTCAGCTCGCCGACGAGCAGCCCCGGGTGCGGTCACTGACCCTCAACCCGGTGCTCGCCCGCCCGGACGGCATCTCGGTCCTGCACGCCCAGGTGCGCGTCGGCGGTGTGGTTGCCCGCCCGGACACCGGCCCCCGCCGCCTGTGACGGGGGCGGTCAGGCGCGGCTGGAGATCTGCTGGACGGCCCAGGCATTGCCGTCCGGGTCGGTGAAGAAGACGAAGCCGACATTGTCCAACGGGTGCGGCGTGGGGCTTGGGCTGGCACCCAGCACCTGGACGTCGCTGACCTCCACGCCACGTTCGACCAGCTCCGCGTGGGCCCGCTCGATGTCGGGCACCACCAGTTGCAGACCCTTGAGCGACCCCGGTGGCATGTCCGGGACGGCGCCCTTGCCGATCACGATCGAGCAGCCGGAGCCGGGCGGGGTCAGCTGGATGATGCGCGCCTCGTCGCCGATCACGGTGTCGTGGTCCACCACGAAGCCGAGTTGCTCGGCGTAGAACTTCTTGGCCCGGTCCAGGTCGGTGACCGGCACGATCACCACTTCCAGCGTCCAGTTCATGGTTGCTCTCCTCGTATCGTCGTTGTGGAACGCAGCAGGTCGGCGAGCCGCGTGTAGCTCTGCCCGACCCCTCGGGTCATCGGGTAGCGCAGCACGGTGTCCCGCCCCTCCGTGGTGGCGTAGCGCAGCGTGGTGGTGACCGTCGTCCGGCCGGCCAGTTCGGTGAACTCGTGGCCGACCAGCGTCTCGCCCGGGTAGGACTGGTCGTCGAACAGCTCGGTGCAGACCAGCCGGTGCGGTGGCTCGATCTGCCGGTAGGCCCCAGCCTGGACCATCCGCTCGCCCTCCGGGCCCTGCGACACGAACCGCCACCGCCCGCCGACCCGCAGGTCGACATCGCACTCCACCAGCCTCCAGCCGCGCGCGCCGTACCACCGGACCAGCAGCTCGGGTCGGGTGAAGGCGGCGAACACCAGGCGTGCCGGTGCCTCGAACAGCCGGCTCAGCACGATCTCCCGATCACCTGGGGTGTGGACGACGAGCGGGTCGTCGACGCTGCTCACCCGCGCGACCCGTCCGGTCGGGAGTGTCGACGGGGGGTGTCGGTCTGGTCGACGGCCTGGAGTTCGTCGAGCAGCGCGTCGAGGCGCTGATAGCTCTCTGCCCAGTAGTCGCGGTAGTCGGCGAGCCAGGCTGTCGCCTCCCGCAGCGGCCGGGCCTCCAGGCGGCAGGGTCGGCGCTGGGCGTCCCGTCCCCGGCTGACGAGGCCAGCGCGTTCCAGCACCTTGAGGTGCTTGGAGATGGCCGGTTGGCTCATCGCGAAGGGTGCTGCCAGCTCTGTCACGGTCGCCTCCCCGGTCGCGAGACGGGCGAGGATGGCCCGTCGGGTCGGGTCGGCCAGCGCCGCGAAGGTCGCGTCCAGCAGTTCGGTGCCCACCACGTATAACCTCCTGGTTTTATAACCACATGGTTTCTACCGTGGATGGTGTCACCGGTCAAGCACCCCGACAGCATGGAAGGCCCCGGCGAACCGCCAGGGCCTTCCATGAGCAGGTGCGTCAGCAGGCGTACGACTCCAGGCGCTGGGCCCGCTCCGGCGCGCGCAGCTTCAGCAGCGTCACCTTCTCGATCTGCCGGATCCGCTCCCGGGACAGACCGAACTCCCGACCGACCTCGTCCAGCGTGCGCTGCCGGCCGTCGTCGAGACCGAACCGGAGCCGGATGACCGCCTGCTCCCGCTGGGACAGGGTGGCCAGCACGATGCTCACCTCGTTGCGCAACTCACCCTGGGCGGCGGCGTCACCCGGCTCGGTGCGCGGGTCCACGGAGGCCACGAAGTCGCCGAGCGCGCTCTCACCGTCGTCGCCGACGGCCTGGTCCAGGCTGACCGGCTCCCGGTCGTAGGAGATCAGCTCGATGACCTGGATCTCGGGGATCTCCAGGGCGCGGGCCACCTCGGCGACAGTGGGCTCGCGGCCCAGCGTCACCGCCAGCTCGCGGCGGGCGCGGACCATCCGGTTGACCTGCTCGACCATGTGCACCGGGATGCGGATCGTGCGGGCCTGGTCGGCCATCGCGCGGGTGATCGCCTGCCGGATCCACCACGTCGCGTACGTGGAGAACTTGTAGCCCTTGGCGTAGTCGAACTTCTCCACCGCCCGGATGAGACCGAGGTTGCCCTCCTGGATCAGGTCGAGGAACGCCATGCCACGGCCGGTGTAGCGCTTGGCGATGCTGACGACCAGCCGCAGGTTCGCCTCCAGCAGGTGGTCCTTCGCGGCCCGGCCCTCCGCGACGATCAGCTCCAGGTCGGCCCGCAGCTCCGCGGAAACCGGGGTGCAGGTGGCGAGCTTCTCGTCGGCGAACAGGCCGGCCTCGATCCGACGGGCCAGGTCGACCTCCTGCGCGGCGGTCAGCAGCTTCGTGCGGCCGATCCCGTTGAGGTACGCCCGGACCAGGTCGGTGGAGATGCCACGCTCGTCGGTGGCGTCCAGGTCGGTGAGGACCTCGGAGGTCCCGTCGGTGTCGGTCGTGGTGGCCGGGCGCATCCGGTGTTCCGTCATCTGAAGGGCCATCTCTGTCTCTCCCCGTTTCCACGTCTGTGCCGTGTCTCCGGCCCAGTGGTGCCGGTGTGCACACAGCTTGGCGGTCGGGGCGTAAAACGGGAGTGAGGCGATCGGGCACCCGACAGGAATCAGGTCGGATCTCTGGTGCGGTGTGTCGTCCCCGTGTGCGGTTGCCCGCCCCGACTACGTTGCGGACGGCCGGTCAGCTCGGGTCGGCGACGACGAAAGATGGAGGACGGCGTGGTCTTCAAGCGGCTCATGAAGGCGATGGGGGTCGGCGGCCCATCGGTGGAGACGGTGCTGGCCAACCCGAACTGCCGCCCGGGCGGCCAGCTGGAGGGCCGCATCCAGGTGGTCGGCGGCGACCACCAGGTCGACATCGACCACGTGACTCTCGGTCTGGTCACCCGGGTCGAGGTGGAGAGCGGCGACAACGACTACGACACCACTCAGGAGTTCCGCCGCCAGCAGATCACCGGCGCGTTCCGGCTGGAGCCGGGGCAGCGCCACGACATCCCGTTCCGCTTCGACGTGCCGTGGGAGACACCGGTCACCGAGCTGTACGGGCAGCACCTGCACGGCATGACGATGGGCCTGCGTACCGAGCTGGAAGTCGCCCGCGCCGTCGACAAGGGTGACCTGGACGCCGTGTCGGTGCACCCGCTGCCCGCGCAGGAGCGACTGCTGGACGCGTTGCTGCGACTGGGCTTCCGATTCGCCCGCGCCGATGTGGAGCGTGGGCACATCTACGGCGTACGACAGACGTTGCCCTTCTACCAGGAGATCGAGTTCGGCCCGGCGCCCCAGTACGCCCGCTCGATCAACCAGTTGGAGGTCACCTTCATCGCCGACGCGCAGCAGATGCAGGTGGTCCTGGAGGTCGACAAGCGCGGCGGCGTGTTCACCGAGGGGCGGGACGCCTTCGGCCGGTTCACTGTTGACCACGCCACCGCCGACCGCACCGACTGGACCGCCGAACTCGACAACTGGCTCCGCCAGTCCCTGTCCCGCCGAGGCCTCTTCTCCTGACCTCAACCCCTTGGTGCCCTCTCCGTTGATCAAGAGGTTTGCGTCATGGAAAGGCCGAACTCTGACGCAAATCTCTTGATCACCAACGGGGGTGGGGTTAGAGGTCCAGGAGGAGGGTTCGGGGGCCTACGTTGGTGCTTTCCACCAGCATGTGGGCGCGGAAGCGGCCGGTTTCCACCGGGGCGTTGCGCTGGCGCAATGCGTCGACGACGGCGGTCACCAGTGGTTCGGCCACCTCGGCGGGGGCAGCTGCCGTCCAAGTTGGACGGCGACCCTTGCGGGCGTCTCCGTAGAGGGTGAACTGGCTGACCACCAGGATCGGCGCGCCGGTGTCGGCGGCGGACCGCTCGTCGTCCAGGATGCGCAACTCGTGCACCTTGCGGGCCATCGTCTGAGCGGTCTCCGCGGTGTCGGTGTGGGTCACCCCGAGCAGCACCAGCAGGCCGTTCTCGATCGCGCCGACCACCTCGCCGTCCACTGTCACGCTGGCCCGCCCGACGGTCTGCACCACCGCACGCATCAGCAGCCCGCCGCAAGGCAGCCCGCTGCAGCGCAGCGTGCCGCAACGCAGCCCGCCGCAACGCCGGCAGCCGGCGCAGAGCCTGCCCGCGTCACGCCTTCACCGCCTCGATGAAGCCGCGCTCCACCAGGTGCGCCACGATCGGGCCCGCGGCCTCGGCCATCTCGTCGGGCTCGACGTCGTGCGCGGCGGCGAGCAGGGCGAGCTGGTCGCGCAGCGGCAGGCGGCCGTCGGCGCCGCCGACCAGGGCCAGCACCAGCGGGTCGATCTCCTCGGTCCAGCGCAGGCCGTGCGGCATCGCGAGGACCTGCCGATCCACCCCCCAGCCCTCGTCACCCATGGTGGCCTCCTGGCGCAGTTGGAGGCCCTCGGCGGCCCGGTAGCGCTCGGCGAGCAGCGCTTCGGTGTCGCGTACCCGCAGGAAGTCCTGGCGGTCGAACCAGGCGGCCACCTGGTCGCCCAGCGGCGGCTGCACCCGCTGGCGCAGGTCCTCCACCCGGACCACCGGGTCGGCGTGCCCACCCCGCCGCAGCGACACGATGCCGAAGCCGATCCCCTCCACCTTGTGCGCGTCGAACCAGTCGAGCCAGGCGGCCATCCGCCGCGGGTCGGTGGTCTCGCCGGCGTCGGTGAGCCACAGGTCGACGTACGCCATCGGGTCGGCCACCTCGCGCTGGATGACCCAGGCGTCCAGGCCGGTCCCGGAGAACCAGCCGGCGACCCGCTCGTCCCACTCCTCGCCGGTGACGTGCACCCAGTTCGCCAGGTACTGCATGGTGCCGCCCTCGGTGAGCAGGCCCGGGGCGGCGGCGGCCAGCTCGGCGCCGATCGCGTCACCGACCCGGCCGGAGTCACGGTAGACGTGCGTGGTGGTGCCCGGGCCGACCACGAACGGCGGGTTGCTGACCACCAGGTCGAAGCGCCGGCCGGCAACCGGGGCGACCAGGTCGCCGCGCAGCAGCTCCCAGTCCTGACCGTTGAGGGCGGCGGTGGTCGCGGCGAAGCGCAGGGCCCGCTCCGAGAGGTCGGTGGCGGTCACCGAGTCGGCGTGGGTGGCCAGGTGCAGGGCCTGGACGCCGGAGCCGGTGCCGAGGTCCAGCGCGCTGCCCACCGGTTGGCGGATGGTCGCACCGATCAGGGTGTGGGTGGCCCCGCCGATGCCGAGCACGTGCTCGGCGTGCAACGGGCGACCCGGTCGGGCACTGGCCGGCACGTCGGCGAGCACCCACCAGTCGTCGCCGTACGGCTCCAGGTCGACGCCGGCACGCAGCCCGTCGCCGTACCGCTCGACCAGCCCACCGGCCAGCGCCTCCTCCAGGCTCAGCGGCGCCAGCGCGGCGGCCACCTGCGCTTCCGGCTCGGTCTGGTCGCAGATGAACACCCGGATCAGGGTGCCCAGTGGGTCGCCGTCCTCGGTGGCGCGCAGCGCGGCCCGGTAGTCGTTGCGGGCGACGGCGGTGGTCGCCTGGGCGCCCAGGCGCTCGGCGATGCCGTGGCTGGTGAAACCGGTCCGGGTCAGCGCGTCGCGCAGCGCGTCGACGCCGGCGGGGGAGAGCAGCATGTCGTGTTCGTCCACCCCGACATCCTGCCTGCCGTCGCGGAGAAAGCCGTCACCACCCGCGAGATTCGACCCCGACCTCCGGCCGCTTCAGCTCCGCACCGGTCGGGGCCGAGGGCCCGCCGGGCACCGCCACGACCAGGTCCGGCGGTACGACCGTCGCCAGCCCTCGACGTGCGGCCATCCGGTCGACGACCAGGGCGTACGCGGACAGCACCAGCACGTCGACGAGGACGAGCTGCCATGGGGCGTCGGCCATCGTCTCGTCGGCGCTGAGCCCGCCGAACGCCGCCGCCAGGGTGAACGCGGTCAGATTGTTCACCACGTGCAGCGCGATCGCGGCCTCGAGCCCGCCGGTTCGCACCGTCAACCAGCCGAACAACGCGCCCATGAATGCCAGGTCCAGGAAACCCCAGATCGTGCCCCAGCCGTGTGCCGCGGCGAAGAGCACCGCCTGAAGGGCGATCGCGGGCCAGGGTGAGCGAAGGTACGCGCCAACGGCCTGTAACAGCCAGCCCCGGAAGGCGTACTCCTCCGCGGCGGCCTGGAACGGCACCAGCAGCAGGACCATCAGCAGGCCGGCGGCGAACTCCGGCCCACCCACCCACGTGTCCGCCGGGGCGAGCACCGAGCTCTCGCCGGTCAGCCCGAGCAGCAGGTCCGCGCCGAACAGCATGACGATGATCAGCGGCGTGGCGATCAGGAGGCAGCGGCCGAGCCAGTTCCACCGCAGCCGGCCGAGCACCGACGAGAGCGTGCCTGCGGGCCGGCGCTGCACGAGCCAGGCCGCGCCGAACAGAAGTGGGAGTAACAATGCCAGCGAGGCGATCAGCAGTGCGGCGTCCGGAATCGGGCCGAAGGTGGGAAGCCCGTCGGCGTCGTACGGGCGGTTGGTGAGCTCGGCCACGACGGCGGCGACGCCGAAGAGCAGGCAGAGGACCACCACCGACGAGACAACCAGCGCGACGGTGCCGACGAGGGGCTGCCACCAGCGGTGCCGGGCAGTGCGGCCGAGCCGGTGGTACGGGGAACCGGGCGGGGCGGTCCAAAGCATGTCGTCGAGCGTGGCAGACGAGCGCCACGTGTCGCGAGACGATCGGAGCGTCGACGTCCGCCCGGATCGGTGGGCCAGGCAGGATGGTCCGCATGACGCTAGTGCTGCCCATCGACCCAGAGGCCAACCGGTTGCTGGAGCGCAGCCCACTGGCCCTGCTCATCGGGATGACCCTGGACCAGCAGGTGCCGATGGAGAAGGCCTTCTCCTCGCCGTACGTGCTGGCGCAGCGGCTCGGCCACGAACTGGACGCGGTCGAGCTGGCCGGGTACGACCCGGAGGCCCTGGTCGCGCTCTTCGCCCAGCCGCCCGCGCTGCACCGGTTTCCGAAGGCGATGGCGGCCCGGGTGCAGGAGGTCTGCCAGGTCCTGGTGGAGCGCTACGACGGTGACGCGGCGCTGCTCTGGGCCGACGTCGCCGACGGACCGGAGCTGCTGCGCCGGGTCTCCGGGCTGCCCGGCTTCGGCAAGCAGAAGGCGCAGATCTTCGTGGCTCTGCTCGGAAAGCGGTTCGGGGTCACCCCGCAGGACTGGCGGACGGCGGCCGGCGGGTACGGCGACCCGGGCGCGTACCGGTCGGTGGCCGACGTCACCGACGCCGACTCGTTGCGCCAGGTGCGGGAGTACAAGCAGCAGATGAAGGCAGCGGCCAAGGCGAAGACCGCCGGCGGCTGAAAGCGACCGGCCTGGTGAGGGCTGTCGCTCAGGCGGCGGTGGGGTGCGCCAGCGAGGCCAGCGCGCGCCGGACGTCGGCCAGCGAGACGGTCGCGGAGTCGTCCAGGTCGGCGAGACCGGCCTCGATCCACTGGCGCATCAACGTGGTGACCCCGATGCCTCGGGCGTCGGCGGCGGCCCGCACCCGCTCGTACGTCTCCAGTGGCAGCCGGACCGACCGGCTCACCATCGGCACGTCGGTGTCGGGGGCGGGGAGGTCCACCCCCGGGCCCTCGTCGATCAGCTCGGCGATGCGGTCGTCGCCGCTGTGGAACTGCTTGGTCGCGTCGTTTCGGTGCATCGTCACGGCCTCCTCATCGGCGAGATCTCCGCACGGCCTCGTCGTAGCGCTTGGACTCGGCGTCGCTCAGCTCACGAGCGGAGAGGATGTCCCAGTCGTTGTCGGTGCCATCGGCCTCGGCGAGCAGCACCGCCAGTCGGCGGCCCCGACGGGCGGCGGCGTAGACCACCATCACGTCGTCACCCAGATGGCGGATCACCCGTCGGGCGCTGTGCAGCGCCTCCCAGACTTCCCCGGGTGTGACGTCGTAGACCCTCAGGTTGGCCAACGCCTCGTCGGTGAAGCTGAACCTGCTGCCCACGCCAGGCAGCGTACCACGCACGTAACACGCAACGGGATGAGTCGAAGTTCGCTGATCACGGCCCTGCGGTGACAGGATGAGGCGTAACCCCCTCGAGGAGGTCCATGGTGAAGCGTCAGGCGTACCAGCCGATTCTGATCACCGACGCCTCGCGCAGCCAGGGTGACCAGCTCACCAGCCGTCAGCGCCGCTACGTCCTGATGATGGGCATCCGGGTGGCCTGCATCATCGCCGGCGCGATCCTGGTCGGTGCGAACGCCCCGCTGCTCTGGCTCTGGCTGCCGTTGTGCGCCCTCGGCATGGTGCTCATCCCCTGGCTGGCCGTGCTGCTGGCCAACGACCGGCCGCCGAAGGAAGAGCACCGGCTGGCCAACAGGTTCCACCGCCGGCACACGGACGACACCCCGCCGATGAGCCTCACCGCCGAGGAGCGCCCGCACAAGGTCATCGACGCCGAACCCTGACCCGCGAACGGGCCAGGGTTCGAGCACTCGGGAGCCGCAGCCGTGCGCTGGCGACTAGGGCTGCGGTCGTGCGCCGACGGTGGAGACGGCCAGCGCCCCCAGATCGGTGGCGCGGCTCAGCGCCGCGGCCGGGGTGGCACCCGCGAGCCAGGCGGTGAGCAGGCCAGCCGCGAAGGCGTCCCCGGCCCCCGTGACATCCACCACGGCAACCCGCCGGGCCGCAGCCACGCGGACCGCCGCGGTGCGGTCGACCCAGACCGCGCCGGCCCCGCCGCGCTTGACCACGACCCGCCGGGCCGTCGCCGACAACGCCCGCCCCTGCGCCGCCGGGTCCAGCCCACCGGCGAGCACGGTGGCCTCGTCCGCGTTGACCAGCAGCAGGTCGACGTCGCGTACCCAACTCAGGAACGCCGCCGCGCCCACTCGCCGCAGCGGCGCCGCGGAGGCCGCGTCGACGCTGGTGGTGAGCCCACGCTCGCGCGCGGCGGCCAGCGCCCGCAGCCCGGCGTCGCGCGACCCGGCGTCCAACAGGGTGTACGCGGACAGATGCAGATGCCCTGCGTCGGGCACCGCCGCGAGGGCCCGCTCGACGTGCGCGCCGGTCAGCCGCAGGTTCGCGCCCCGCTGGCTGACCATGGTGCGCTCGTCGTCGGTGGCCAACACGATCACCGTGCCGGTCGCCACGCCCTCGACGCGTTCGATCGCGCAGTCGACACCCGCCCGCTCCAACTCGGCCACCCGGTCCCGTCCGGCGTCGTCGTCACCGACGGCGCCGACGAGCGTGACGTCCACCCGCTGCGCCGCTACCCAGGCGGCGGTGTTGGCCGCCTGACCGCCGCCGCCGATGCTGATCTCAGCTCCGGTGTCCGAGCCGGCCGCGAGCGGCCCGGACAGCACGGCGACCACATCGGTGATCACGTCCCCGACGACGACCATCCGGGCCGGTCGGGTCATGCCGGGGCGGTGGTGCGGCGGGCCGCTGCGGCGACCGCGATCCGCGCGGCCAGGTCGGCGTTGCGCAGGATGATCCGGACGTTCACCGCCAGGCTCGCGCCCTCGGTGGCCGAGTGGAAGTACGACAGCAGGTACGGCGTCACGGCCTTACCGGTGACCCCGTCCCGCTCCAGCAGGGCCAGGCCGTCGGCGAGCGTCCGGTCGTGCAGCTCCGGGTCGAGCTGCTCCTCGACCGGCAACGGGTTGGCGACGAGCAGTCCGCCGGTGTGCACGGCGTGCTCGTCGCGGGCGGCGAGCACGGCGGCGACCTGCTCCGGCGAGTCCACCGACCAGTCCAGGTCGAAGCCGGCGTCGGTCAGGTAGAAGCCGGGGAACCGGCGGGTGCGGTAACCGACCACGGCGACCCCGAGGGTCTCCAGCCGCTCCAGCGTCGCGCCCACGTCGAGGATCGACTTGACCCCGGCGCAGACCACCGCGATCGGAGTCTGGGCCAGGGTGCCCAGGTCCGCCGACTCGTCGAAGGTGTGCGCTGCCTCCCGGTGCACCCCACCCAGCCCGCCGGTGGCGAACACCCCGATCCCGGCCGCGGCGGCCACCGCGCTGGTCGCGGCAACGGTAGTGGCGCCGTCCGCGCCGGTCGCCGCCGCCAGTGCGAGGTCGCGGACGGAGAGCTTGGTCACTCCGTCGACGGTGGCGAGGCGGGTCAACTGTGCGTCGTCCAGACCGACCACCAGCCTGCCGCTGATCATGCCGATCGTCGCCGGGACGGCCCCGGCGTCCCGGACCGTCTGCTCGATCTCCCTGGCCACCCGCAGGTTCTCCGGCCGGGGGAGGCCGTGCGAGACGATGGTGCTCTCCAGGGCGACGACGGGCAGGCCGTCGCGCAGGGCTTCGGCGACCTCGGTTCCGTAGCTGATGCGAAAGTCATTCACACCAGCACGGTACGGGGTGGGGCATGGGCCGGCCTCAAGTGGACCCGGCCGTGATGACCTGCCAAACTTGTCGGTTGGAGGTGCAGACGTGAGCACAGAGGTTCTCGAGCGTCCGGAGCTGAAGGACGCCGACACCGGTCCCGAGATGTTCCACTACGTCCGCAAGGAGAAGATCGCCGAAAGTGCCGTCATGGGCACCTACGTCGTCGCGCTCTGCGGCGAGACGTTCCCGGTCACCAAGGCGGCCAAGCCGGGTTCTCCGGTCTGCCCCAAGTGCAAGGAGATCTACGACTCGTACCGCGAGTGAACCTCGGCCGGTGCTCCGGCCGGCGACGTAGCCTGCGGCGGTGACCACCTCCACCGCCCTGCTCCTCGCCGACCTGACCGGGGTGGCGGTGTTCGCCGCATCCGGGGCGTCGGCGGCGGTGGCGAAGCGACTGGACCTGTTCGGCGTCGCTTTCGTCGGTTTCGTGGCCGCCCTCGGCGGCGGGATCTTCCGGGACCTGGTCATCGACGAGGTGCCGCCGCTGGCCTTCGCCGACTGGCGGTACGCGGCCACCGCCGCGATCACCGCCCTCGCCGTCTTCTGGCTGCACCCGCAACTGGCCCGACTGCGCACCACCGTCCTGGTGCTGGACGCGGCTGGCCTGGCACTGTTCACCGTGACCGGCACGCTCAAGGCACTCGACGCCCGGGTGCCAGCGGTCGGCGCCTGCCTGATCGGCATGCTCACCGCCATCGGCGGCGGGCTCGGCCGCGATCTGCTCACCGCCGAGATCCCCGTCGTGCTGCGTCGGGAGATCTACGCCCTCGCCGCGCTGGCCGGCTCGGTGCTGGTGGTGCTGCTCTACGTGACCGGGCAGACCGGGCCCGTACCGCTCACCGCCGCTGCCGCCCTGGTCTTCGGGCTACGTCTGATCGCGCTGCGTCGGCGCTGGTCCGCGCCGGTGGCGACGCTGCGCCCGCCGCGTGCCGATGGGGCGGATCCCCGCGCCGACCGGGAGTGGTGAGGCCATCCGCGCCAGGGTGGCGAATGTGACCAGCGTGGCGTCGCCTGGGCCGTGGGGCTCGCGCTGGTTATGCTGAGTCGGCCTTCGCGGCAGCTTCTGCGCGGAGGCGTTTTCATGGGCGGCGGTCATCGTGGCCCTCGCCCCGGGTCCGCCGTCGTGCGGTCGGAGAGGAGCTTTCGCGTGGCAGCCCGGACGCCGGTGCTCGAGACGTTCCCGGCACTACGCGCCTGGCAGCGCAAAGCCCTGGTGGAATACCTGCGTCGGCGCACCGAGGACTTCACAGCGGTCGCCACGCCGGGCGCCGGCAAGACCACCTTCGCCCTGCGGATCGCGGCCGAGCTGCTCGGTGACGGCACCGTGGAGGCGGTCACCGTGGTCGCCCCGACCGAGCACCTGAAGAACCAGTGGGCCGACGCCGCGGCCCGCGTCGGCATCCAGCTCGACGCCGCGTTCCGCAACGCCGACGTGCACTCCGCAGCCGACTTCCACGGCGCGGTGGTCACCTACGCCCAGGTGGGCATGGCACCGCAGGTGCACCGGCGGCGCACCATGACCAGACGCACCCTGGTCATCCTCGACGAGATCCACCACGCGGGTGACTCCCGGTCCTGGGGAGACGGGGTGAAGAACGCCTTCGACCCCGCCGTACGCCGGCTGATGCTCACCGGGACACCGTTCCGCTCCGACGACAACCCGATCCCGTTCGTCAGCTACGAGCGGGGCGGAGACGGGCTGCTGCGCTCACGCGCCGACTCCGTGTACGGCTACTCCGACGCCCTGCGCGACGGCGTGGTCCGGCCGGTGCTCTTCCTGGCGTACTCCGGGGAGACCCGTTGGCGGACCAATGCGGGGGAGGAGCTGGCCGCCCGCCTCGGTGAACCGATGACGCAGGACCTGGTGGCGCAGGCGTGGCGTACCGCCCTGGACCCGGCCGGGGACTGGATGCCGCAGGTGCTGCGCGCCGCCGACGCCCGACTGACCGTGCTGCGCAACGCGGGCATGGCCGACGCCGGTGGTCTGATCATCGCCACCGACCAGCAGACCGCCCGCTCGTACGCCAAGCTGATCGAGCAGGTGACCGGCGAGAAGGCCGCCGTGGTGCTCTCCGACGACCAGGGTGCGTCCGCGCGGATCGCGACGTTCGCGGCGTCCGACCAGCGATGGCTGGTCGCGGTGCGGATGGTGTCCGAGGGTGTCGACATCCCCCGACTGGCGGTCGGCGTCTACGCCACCAGCGCCAGCACGCCGCTCTACTTCGCCCAGGCGATCGGCCGGTTCGTGCGAGCCCGACGGCCAGGTGAGACCGCGTCGGTCTTCCTGCCCAGCGTGCCGCACCTGCTCGGCCTGGCCAGCGAGATGGAGACCGAACGGGACCACGTCCTCGGCAAACCCAAGGAATCCGACGGGCTCGACGACGATCTGCTGGAACGGGCGCAGCGCGACGACCAGGCCAGCGGCGAGTTGGAGAAGCGGTTCGCCGCGCTCTCGGCCACCGCCGAACTGGACCAGGTGATCTTCGACGGCGCGTCGTTCGGTACCGCGGCCCAGGCCGGCACCCCGGAGGAAGAGGAATACCTCGGCCTGCCCGGCCTGCTCACCGCCGACCAGGTGTCGCTGCTGCTGACCAAACGGCAGGCCGCACAGCTCGCCGCCCAACGCCGCCGTACCGCCGACGGGGCCGCTCAGCCGGCCTCTGCGCCCACGGCGGCGCCACCGGCACCCATGAGCGCCGCTCAGCGTCGCGTGGCGCTCCGGCGCCAACTGAACGCCCTGGTGGCCGCTCGCCACCATCGCACCGGCCAGCCGCACGGCAAGATCCACGCTGAGCTGCGCCGGCTCTGCGGCGGCCCTCCGAGCGCCCAGGCCACCATCGAGCAGCTCGAGGAACGCATCGCGACCGTCCAGACCCTCTAGACCTGCCGCATCGGCGATGCCTGCGGCCGAGGTCTGCGGCGATGCCTGCGGCGATGCCTGCGACCGTGCTTGCTTCCGGCGTGATCCACTCGGTTTCCTTGAAAACGCGGTATCTCGAGCGCGAGGAAAGCGCGACTTCCGTGAAGTCGAGCGGATCACGGGCTGGCCTGGGGTGAGACCGAGGTTTACGTGCCCGGGACGCCCGCGCGTGCCCTCTGCGGAGCGTCCCTACTTCAAAGATCGCGCAGTAACCGGGATGTAGTGGCATCGGCGCGTCGATGAGGCCACTACATCCCGGTTCGAGCAGGATCTTGGGCGCGGGGCGCGGGG